>MEDZ01000009.1 GCA_001724275.1 Gemmatimonadetes bacterium SCN 70-22 | reverse complement strand
ATCCCAGGAACGGTAGGAGGGCTGGCCCCCCAGTTGAGCGCGCGGGATCCTGCGCGCGGCACACTCTCGGCAGTGACACGGTGAGGAGCAGTGCCGCTATTCCCGCGACTACTCGAACCGTCACAGTGCGCCTCTCTTAGGGAGCTGCGGCATAACGTTCTAGCTCAGCTGCCGCGATGGGAAATAGAGCGGCGGCGGAGCCGACGCCAACCAAAGCTCCGCGGTCTGCTGCAGCGCGTGTTATGCCGCATTCGCGTCGCTGGTTCGTTGTGCGTACTACGACGGGTTCTTTCCTCTGAGCCATTCGGGCATGAGATCCTCGCTGCTCCACTTCCCCTTCGATCGACTCACGGGCTCCGGATAGCACTCGGTAGTGAGCTCTCGTTGGTCGGGAGTGCGCGTAGCGCGGACGAAGACATAATGCCGAATTTCTTCGGGCGGGACTGCGCTGCGCACGACGGCAAGGAAGTCCGCAGTCGCGTGGTCGAAGAAGGGACTGTGGTCGAACTCCACCACCTGTTCCGGAGTGCGTAGCCAGCGCGTGTACGCTCGGAGCGCTGCTGGAAATGCGATGCGGTAGGGTGACCATTGCCACCCCAGGAGGACAACGCCGTAGTTGCGGACGCATTCACTTCCGACGATCAGTGTGGCATGAGTGTCGAGATTCTCCAGGACGTAGTGCCAATCGATCGGTGTGTGTCGACACATCTGACAGGTACCGCCCATTCTGTAGAAGTATCCAATACAAGCGACGCGCGTCCCGTTCGCCACGAAGGTGGCGAGGGACGAGTGAATGGCGTGCTCGTATTCCGGAGAGAAGTCTTTCATGAGGCTCAGACAGGAAGATCCTGGTCACAGTGCCATGGCGGCATAACGCTAGCGTTCACCTGCAGGCGAGTTATAACATATTGCGCGCACCCCTAGTGCGCGCAATCCTTGCATCGCCTGTCAGGTGCCACGCGTTGTTAGCCAGCGCCCCCCCCGATTGGATCGCACGTCATCGTGCTCCATCAGTGGGGCGTCGTGGGTCGAGGCGTCGTCAAGGTGCCCTGAACAGGGAGTGCCGGGAGTCGCCGTGCGGCGAGAGCTTCCAACGCTGCCGAATGCCGGGATGCAGCGTCTTCGATGGCGCAGAGACGTGCATCCACAGCCTGCAGCGCGCGAATGACGGCATCCGCGTCCTCGCGAAGCGTGCGATCGCTTCGGATGCGGTCGGCGAGGGCACGGCCAATCGGAATGAACACCGCGCCCACCGCCAACGGAACGCAGACGACGCAGAGGAATATGGCGAGATCGCCCAGCTCACTGCCGATGCTCATGAACGGTAACCCTTCCGAACGATCGAATCGGCCGACACTGCCGTCTGGCCGCTCGTCCGCTGTACATAGCCTTCTACGAGCCCAAACTTGCACACCTCGCCGCCACGATTGATCAGGTTCCCCTGGACGATGCCCCAGATTTCCGCGCGCGCATTCGCGTCGATCACGACATCGTCTTCGCACACCCCGCGAAGCACGAGGACCCCTGTGGAGGTGACTCGAAGCGGGCCCACGACAGTGCCACAGACCTCCAGCGCGCTGTCGACGAGTAGCGGCCCCTCGAGCCTCCCATGGACGACTTGCATCACCCCTCCGCGGACCGGTATGGATACTCCTACGATGCCTCCGATACGAGGTTTCGATGCGGCAACGGCAGGTCGCCGGCTGGCTAACTCGAATTAGAAACTTCCTCTCAATCACCGAACCGCCGCGCCCAGGCTGTTTGGGTGCGTCGACTCGCACGCTAACGCCGCAAAGCTCAACGAGCCATATGTTGCGCAAGCGCCACGACTACCTCGACTTATGCGCCGATTTCGGCCAGTCACTCGGGGAATTCGGATGCGAACCCTGACAGCCTAACTCTCCCTACTGTCAGAGAGTCCCGGCCAAGGGCCGGCCGCCCTCAGGGCCGTTTTCGCACGATTCCATCCCAACGGTCAGCCGCCTCGCCCATCCCACGACGCGAGCCCTCGCGCCTGCCCCACCCCCCTTCCCCCCTACCCTCCCCCCGCACGACCTTTCGCCCCCCATGCGAAAGCTCCTCCTCGTCCTCGGCGCCCTCCTCGCCACCCACATCGCCCTCCTCTTCGTCCGCCCCTCGGGCGCCGAGCAGGCGCCCACGGGCGAAGGGCTCGACGTCGGCATCGTCTTCGACCTGGGCGGCCGCGGTGACAAGTCGTTCAACGACGGCGCCTACCTGGGCGCCGAGCGCGCACACCGCGAGCTGGGGGCCCGCGTGCGCTTCATCGAGCCGGGCGAGGGGTCGGACCGCGAAGCCGGCCTCCGGCTCCTAGCGGCCGAGGGGATGGACCTGGTGATCGGCGTCGGCTTCATCTTCTCCGACGACCTCACGCAGCTGGCCCGCGAATACCCCAACACGCGCTTTGCCGGGGTGGACTACGCGGTCGCCCTCGATTCGGCGGGGAACCCGATCCAGCCGCCACCCAACCTGGCGGCGCTCAAGTTCCGCGAGGAGGAAGGATCGTTCCTGGTCGGCGCCCTCGCGGCGCTGGTGGGGAAGTCCAAGAAGGTCGGCTTCGTGGGCGGGATGGACTTCCCCCTCATCCACAAGTTCGAGATGGGCTACAAGGCGGGGGTCAAGGCGGTCTGCCCGGACTGCGAGGTCGTCGCGCAGTACGCCGGCGTCACCCCTGAAGCGTTCCGCAATCCCGGCAAGGGACAGGAGATCGCCCTCTCCCAGTTCCAGTCGGGGGTGAACGTGATCTTCCACGCCTCGGGCTCCACGGGACTCGGCGTCTTCGAGGCGGCGCGCCGGCGCGGCAAGCTGGCCATCGGGGTCGACGCCGACCAGTACGCCGAGGCCCCGGGCTTCATCCTCACCTCGATGGTGAAGGGGGTGGACCAGGCGGTATTCGACGCCATCCACCAGGTGAAGGACGGCACCTTCCACGGCGGGATCTTCCAGCTGGGGCTCAAGGAGAAAGGCGTCGACTACATCTACGACGCCAACAACAGGGCGCTCATCCCCGACTCGGTGCACGCGCGCGTGGAAGCGCTGCGGCAGGCGATCATCGACGGGAAGATCGTGGTGCCGAGCACGCGATAGGCGGTCCCCCGCCCCCCCCGCCCCCCCGCCCCACACGACAACCGCTGCGCCAGGTGAACTCCCGCCGGGGGGCAAATAACGCCCTTGCGAGTCGATACTTTATAACATAAAGTACTTCGCAATCCTCGAATGGAGCCTCGAATGGACGCCGCGATCGCCGCCCCGGACCCCCGACCGGGCCAGACCACCAGCCAACGCGCACCCGCCGCGCGGCGCATCCTGGCCACGGGGCTCGCGCTCGGGGTCCTGGCCGACATCGCCCTCCACGCCGCCCCGGACGGGCTGGGCTGGACGCTCTGGGTGCTGGCGCTGGCACTCGGCGCCTGGTACGTGACCAGGCAGCGGCAATCGGCCGCGACGCGCGAAGAGCTGGCGTGGTTGGCCACGGCGATCGCATGCGCCACCGCCTTCAGCTGGCGCGACTCGGACGAGTTGCGCGGCACCAACGTGCTGGGGACCCTCGTGGCCCTCGCCATGTTCGCGATGGCGGCAGCCGGGCTCCCCGCACCGTCCGTCCTCGCCGCGCGCGTGCGCGACGTGATCTCGGCGGGCATCTATACCATCCGCGATCTCGTGGTCGGCGCCCCGCTCCTCGCCCTCCGCGACGCGGAGCCGGGAAACCTCCCGGCGGTGCGCGGCGGCGCCTCCTGGTCGGCGCTGCGCGCGGTGCTCCTCACGGTGCCACTGGTCCTCGTCTTCGCGGTCCTCCTCTCGCGCGCCGACCCGGTCTTCGCCTCCATCTTCCGGCTCCCGGCGCTGGACATGGAGCGGATCTTCCAGCATGTGGTGATCGTCGGTGCCTTCTCGTGGTGGTCGGCCGGCTGGCTGCGCGGGGCCCTGCTGGACGACACCTGGCGCCCGGCGCTCCCCCCCCGGCTGCCGCTTCGCCTGGGGCTCGCGGAAGTCACCACATCGTTAGGCGCGGTGGCGGTGCTGTTCGCGGTCTTCGTCGCCTTGCAGCTGCGGTGGCTCTTCGGCGGGGCCGAGGTGGTGCTGGCCACCACGGGGCTCACCGTGGCCGAGTATGCGCGACGCGGCTTCTTCGAGCTGGTCACGGTCGCGGTCCTGGTGCTGCCGTTGATCCTCGCCACCGGTGCCGCCATCGACGACGGGCGGGTGGCGCGGCGGCACCAGCTGCTGTCGCTCGCCCTCCTCGTCCTCCTGGCCGCCATCATCGCATCGGCGCTGCTGCGCATGCGCCTCTACGTGGGCCACTTCGGGCTCACCGAGGACCGGCTCTATGCCACGGCGCTGGTGGCATGGCTCGCGGTGGTGTCGCTGGCAATGGCCTTCACCGTGCTGCGCGGCCGGGCACAGGCGTTCGCGGCCATCACGCTGATCTCGGGCTTCGCCACGCTGGGAGCGCTCAACGTCCTGAATCCCGACCGGCTCGTCGCGCAGGTGAACCTGGCGCGCGCATCGAAGGGAGAGGAGGTCGACTACGACTACCTCGCACGCCTTGGCGGCGATGCCATGCCGACGGTGGTGCCGGCCTTCCTGCGCGCGGCGCCGTCGCCGGAGGCGTGCAAGGCGGCGACGTCGCTGCGCACACGATGGCTGCGCCTGCGCAGCACCTCGTGGAACGTGGGGGGGCGCCGCGGCCGGGCTGCGGTCGTCGACGGGCTCAGCGCCGACGACCTGCGGCGGCTGTGCGCTGGTGCGCCACCGGCGGGAGGATAGGGCGGGCGCGGAAGCGCAGTGGTGGGGAAGGAGCGAACAAATGAAAGAGCACAGGAGCGTGCGAGGCGGCGAGCAAAAGGGCGAGCAAGGGGGCGGGAATCGAATGGTGGAACGGGTGGGCAAACGGGCAGGCGAAGGCGCGCTGAGCGCCGGTGGCGCCGGGGATGCCGCCGCGCCACTATTCCTCCTGCCACTTTCCTCGAGACTCCCCACATGCGTGCACCATCCGCGACGCCCCGTATGCGCTTTCTCCGCTTAGGCACACCGCTGCTTGCAGCTCTCGCCCTGGCGACGATGGCGGTCCCGGCCCAGGCACAGCTGGGGGGCCTGATGAAGAAGGCGAAGGAGAAGGTCGCCAAGGAGGTCGGGGACAAGTCGGGGGCGAACGCCGCCCTCGATGGCGAGGAGGTCAAGTTCGACGCGGAGACGGTCGAGCTCACCCCCGAACGCATCGACGGGGTGATCCGTGGGCTGCAGGAGAGCCGGGCCAAACTGGCCGGGCGCCCCGCCCTCGTGGCCCGGCGCGACGCGGCCGCCGAGAAGCTGTCGGAGCACCTCAACAAGCACGGCGCCGAGATCGACCGCGCCCAGGAGCAGCGGTCCAAGATCAACAGTTGCCGGGATGACGCGTTCCGCAAGCTCCAGGACGCCAACACCGAAGCGATGGCCACCAAAATGATGTCCAGCCCCGCGCTGCAGCAGAAGATGCAGGCCATCTCGCAGCGCCTGGCGGTGGCACAGCAGAAGGGTGATGCCGGCGAGATCCAGAAGCTGCAGGGCGAGCTCCTGGCGTTGGTCGCCCCCACGGCCGCCGACTCGGCGAGCGTGAGCAAGTCGTGCGGGGCGGTTCCGGGAGAGACCGCGGCCGAGAGGGAGGCCAAGTCGCTCGAGAACCAGCGCAACCAGCTCGACCAGGAGCTCCGGAGCATGGAGGAGGGGGCGAATGCCGAGGCCTCGAAGTCGAGCGGGCTGTCGCCCCGGGCATTCGCGATGGCCAGGGAGCGGATGGAGATGTACCTCTCGCGCGCCAAGTCCAACTCCCGGCAGCGTGGCCTGACGTCCGCCGAGATCACGGCGCTGAGCGCTCGCCGTTCGGACATCGCGCAGGCGATGTAGGCGTGGCGCTCCTGCTCCGGCGCCTCTGGGGCGCGGCCGTTGTCGGGGTCGCGCTCGCCAGCGCCGGGCGAGCGGCATTCTCCTCTCCATTCCCCCAGCCGTCGCTCCCAGATTCCCGCCTCTCGGTGTCGAGCGACGGGGCGTGGCGCGAATGGTGGCGCTCGGACCGGGCGCCGGTCCGCTGGGACGGACCCGATGCGGTGCTGCGAGGGGCGCTGCGGTGGCGAACGGTCACCAGCGGCCTCGATTGGGCCGAGGCGCGCCTGGCGGGGAGCGGCGAGGCGTGGCGCGTGCGGCTCATCGTCGCCCGGCTCGACCCGCGCAGGGTGCGCATTTCGCTCGACACCGCATTCACCCGGGGACGCGAGCGCCCCGACTGGTCCATCGCCCGGGCCGACTCCACGGTGCTCCTCGCCGTGAACGCCGGACAGTTCCCCCTCACGCTCCCGTGGGGGTGGGTCGTGATGGGCGGACAGGAGTTCCTCTCGCCGGGGCGCGGCCCGCTCTCGACCGCGCTCGTCGTGAACTCCTCGGGGAGCGTGAGCTGGATCTCCGGTGACAGCCTGGCCCGCGGTCGCCCGACGTCGGGCGTGGCCGTCGCGTTCCAGTCCTACCCGACGCTGCTCGCCGACGATGGCATCGTCCCCCGCCAGCTGCGAGGGGCGGGAGGTGGGGTCGACGTGGCACACCGCGACGCGAGACTCGCGATCGGCCAATCGCGTGACGGGCTGGTGCTGGTGGCACTCACTCGGTTCGACGGCGCCGGCGGGGCGCTGGACTTCGTCCCCTTCGGACTCACGACTCCCGAGATGGCCGCGGTGATGGGGGCACTCGGCGCGCGCGACGCGGTCCTCCTCGATGGCGGGATCTCCGGGCAGATGCTGATTCGCGATCCGGCCGGGACGCGCCGATGGGAAGGGCTGCGGCGGGTGCCGCTGGGGCTAGTGGTGCGCGGGCGATAGCGAGCTCACGTCGCTGGCGCATTGCTGCCACACGGTCAGCACGACCGGCGCGACGGGATCGATGACGGAACTCTCCCCGGGACGCATGCCGCTCCGGGCCAGGACCGACTCGACCGTCATGCCGCGCGCGATCGCGGAGAAGATGGGATGGCCATTCGGTATCCGGACGCCGACGGCGCGGGCCAGGTGGAAGTACGAGAAGGCGCCCGCATCACTCAGCAGGTCGAATACCCCTTGTCCTCCGGGCACCGCGACGCGTCCGCCACCGGGAAGGATGGTCTCGAGAACGTGGCCGAGCGGCACGGCCGATGGGTTCCACCACCATGCATCCGACCGCTTGTCGAGGGACTCGACCGATGTCGACGCCACGAGGCGCAGCCGGCGGTGATCGGGGTGGCTCTCGTGACTCTTGCGTCCCAGCAGGACCAGGTCCGCGAGATCGAGTCCCGCCTGAAAGTACCGCCAGTCGGCTTCGTTCCTGAGCGCGGCGGGCATGGTTCCGTCGCGATTGGCGATCATGCCGTCATCCGAGACGATGGCGTAGCCGTGAATCGCGTAGCAGTCGGGCAATCCGCGTCGGGCGTCAGGGGCGGGCATCGGTCGGGCAGCAAGCGAGGGCCATCGGAGAACGTAGTCGAAGGACGGGTCGAGCACCCTGTCCCCCCTTCCCCCTCCCCCCTCCGCTCCGCGACCTTTCCCGCCCCCATGCCCCCGCGCACTCCCCCTCCGCCGCAACGGCGCCCCGCATGACCGGCGCCACGTCCACGGACGCCCCCCCGATCGCCGTTCGTGCCGCCGGCGTCGCCAAGGCCTTCGGCGCGGTGCAGGCCAACCGCGACGCCTCGCTCGAGGTGCGCCGCGGCGAGATCCACGCCCTGGTGGGGGAGAACGGTGCGGGGAAGTCGACGCTGATGCGGATCCTGTCGGGGATGTTCACCCCCGACGCCGGCACGGTGGAGGTGAACGGGCGGGACGTGACCGGGTGGTCGACGCGCGAGGCGATCGCGGCCGGCGTGGGGATGGTGCACCAGCACTTCATGCTCGTCCCCACGCTCACGGTGGCCGAGAACCTGGTGCTGGGGCAGGAGCTCACGCGCGGCGTGCAGCTGGACGTTGCAGCCGCGGAGCGGGCGGTGCGGGAGCTGTGCGAGCGCACGGGGCTGGTGGTCGACCCGCGGCGGCTTGTGGCCGACCTCACGGTGGGCGAGGCGCAGCGGGTGGAGATCCTCAAGGTCCTGTACCGTGGCGCCAGGATCCTGATTCTCGACGAGCCGACAGCGGTGCTGTCGCCCCCCGAGATCACGGAGCTCTGGCGGGTGCTGCGGCGCCTGACGAGCGAGGGGGGGACGGTCATCCTCATCACGCACAAGCTGGATGAGGTGGTGGCGATCTCGTCGTCCATCACGGTCATGCGTGCCGGCGCGACGGTCGGGCAGCTGGCGACGCATGATGCGACACCGGCGGCGATCGCCCGGATGATGGTGGGGCGCGACGTCCGACTGGCGACGGTCGTCGCGGAGGACGAGACGACGAGCGGACGGGATGACGAGACACCGCCCCGCGGGCGACAGGGCGCCGCCGTCCTCGCCGTCTCCAGCCTCACGGTCGCCTCGTCGCGCAAGCCCGACGAGGTGGACGACGTCTCGTTCGAGGTGCGCGCCGGGGAGATCTTCGGGATCGCCGGGGTCGAGGGGAACGGGCAGACGGAGCTGGTCGAGGCCATCGCCGGGCTGCGCAAGCCGTCGTCGGGGCGCATCGCACTGGGCGGGGACGACATCACCACGCTCGGCGTGCGCCAGCGGAGCGAGGCGGGGCTCTCGCACATTCCCGAGGACCGGCACCGGCGCGGGCTCGTGCTCGACTACTCCATCGCCGACAACCTCATCCTCGGGCTGCAGCATCGATTTAGTCGCCGAGGCGCCGTGCAGCGCGCCGAGGTGCAGGCGAACGCCGCCGGGCGCATCCGCGAGTTCGACATCCGCCCGGCCAGCGCGGCGCTCCCGGCCCGCGCCCTGTCGGGGGGGAACCAGCAGAAGATCGTCGTCGCCCGCGAGATGCGCGGGCGCGACTACTCGCTCCTCCTGGCCTCCCAACCGACGCGCGGTGTCGACGTGGGGGCGATCGAGTTCATCCACGAGCAACTCCGCGCGGCGCGCGACGCCGGCAAGGGCGTCCTCCTGGTCTCCGCAGACCTGGTCGAGGTGCTGTCGCTGGCCGATCGCGTGGCGGTGATGTACGAGGGGCGGATGGTGGCGACGTTCTCACGGGGCGAGGCGAGCACGGAAGTCATCGGCGCGTACATGACGGGGGCGTCGCGGACCGGGGAGTGGCGCGGGACGGACGCGGGAGTCGAACGCCGGGAGACGGGAGCGGCCCCCGGTGCCGGTGGTGCAGGAGGCGTCGCATGAGCCTCGGCATGGAGAAGGTGGCCGCGCGTACGGCCTCGACCTCCCGACTCCCGTCCCCCGTCTCCCGTCTCATCGCTGCCCTTCTCCCCCCCGCCACGGCGCTGCTCATCGCCGCGGTGGTGGGCGACATCCTGATCCTCAGCTTCGGCCAGTCGCCGGCCGACGTCTTCGCGCTCCTGATCGAGGGGACGTGGGGGAACGCGTACGGACTGGGGCAGGTGATCTACAAGGCGACGACGCTGACCTTCACCGGGCTCTCGGTGGCGCTCGCCCTGCGCGCGGGGCTGTTCAACATCGGCGCCGAGGGGCAGCTGGCGATGGGAGGGTTCTGCGCGGCGCTGGTGGGGCTGCTGGTCCCCGCCGGGACGCCGGCGGCCGTCGCCATCGTCCTGTGCCTGGCGGGGGCCGCGTTAGGCGGGGCGGCGGTGGCCGGAGTCCCGGGGTACCTCAAGGCGCGCTTCGGGGCGAGCGAGGTGATCGTGACGATCATGGTCAACCTCATCACCCTCGCCTTCCTCAACTGGCTCATCGCCACGAAGCTCAACGTGGCCGAGTCGTTGCACACGGCGGAGATCAACGCCGGGGCCATCCCGCGCCTGTCGAGCGTGGTCGAGTCGTTCCGCGGATCGGCGGCCAACTTCGTGATCGTCGTCGCCCTCGCCGCGGCGGCCTTCGCCTGGTGGTACCTGTTCCGGACGCGGGCCGGCTACGACCTGCGCGCGGTGGGGTTGCAGCCGGAGGCCGCCGAGTACGGCGGGGTGAAGGTCGGTGGCGTGTGGCTCCGTACCATGCTGCTGGCGGGTGCCGCAGCGGGGCTGGGGGGGACGAACTACGTCCTCGGCTACAAGCAGTACTACGAGGAGGGCTTCGCCGCCGGGGCCGGCTTCCTGGGGATCGCGGTGGCCCTCGTCGGGCGCAACCACCCGGTGGGAGTCGTGATCGCGGCGCTCCTGTTCGCCACGCTGTCGCAGGGGGGGCTGGCGGTCAACGCCGTGGTGCCCAAGCAGATGGTCGACGTCCTCACGGCGGTGGTGATCATCGCGGTGGCGACGAGCGTCCCCGAGGTGCAGCGCCTCCTGAGGCGTGTCCGGCGCGGGGGGGACGCGTGATCGTCCTCGCCTTCGTCGTCCAGACGCTGCGCATCGCCATCCCCTACCTGCTGGCCGCAGCGGGCGGCGTCCTCTCCGAGCGCTCCGGCGTCATCGCCCTCACGCTCGAGGGGTGGATGCTGACGGGGGCCTTCACGGCGACCATCGGGACGTACTACTCGGGATCGGCGTGGGTGGGGGTGCTGTGCGGGATCGCGGGCGGGGTCCTGGCCGCCCTGCTGCATGCCGTCGCCTGCATCCGCTATCGCGCCGACCAGGTGGTGGTGGGGATCGCGATCAACCTGCTGGCGGTCGGGATCACGCGCTTCTTCCTGCGGCTGGCGTTCGATTCGTCGTCGAACTCGCCGCGGGTGGCGGGGTTCGACTGGCTGTCCGGGACGGGAGACGGGAGAGGGGAGACGGGGGTGCTGGCTTCGCTCGCGAACCCGCTCGTCCTGATCGGCGTTCTCTCCCTGTGGTTCGTCTGGTGGGGGCTGTACCGGACGCCGTTCGGGCTGCGGCTCCGGGCGGTGGGGGAAAAGCCGGAGGCGGCGGCGTCGCTGGGGGTGGCGGTGAACCAGGTGAGGTGGATCGCCGTGCTGGGGGGAGGGGCGCTGGCGGCGCTGGGGGGGACCTACCTGGCGCTCGAGCAGCACCAATTTACCGATAGCATGACGGCGGGGCGCGGCTTCATCGCCCTGGCGGCCGTTATCTTCGGAAAGTGGGAGCCCCGTCGGGTGGCGATTGCCTGCCTCCTGTTCGCCGCCGCCGAGACGTTGCAGATCCAGCTACAAGGGCTCCAGCTCATTCCGTCGCAATTCGTGGAGATGATCCCCTATATCCTGACCATCGTGGCCGTGGCCGGCGTGGTGGGGCGCGCGGTGCCGCCCGCGGCGCTCGGCAAGGCCGCGGACTGAGCCGATGGTCCAGCTGCATATCGGGGAGGCACTGCAGTCGCCGGTGGTGCGGGTGGTCGGCGGGGTGATCGCCGCCGGCCTCCTCTTCATCCTCGCCCAGGAAGTCCGGAAGATCCCGCCCCGCCTGTTCGCCCTGATGGCGACGGCGTTCATCGACATGGTCGGGCTGCTGATGATCATCCCGATCATCCCGTTCTACGCCCACGAGCTGGCGACCGACGGGTTGCAGCTGGGGCCGGTGCACCTCGGGATCGGGATGATCCAGGCGATCCTGGTGACGGCGTTCACCGTCGCCCAGCTGCTGAGCGCCCCGATGTGGGGGCGCTTCTCGGACCGGCACGGGCGGCGCCCCGCGCTCCTCATCGCGTTAGGCGCGTCGGCGCTGGCGTACCTCGTCTTCGGTTTCGCCACCTCGCTCTTCTTCCTCTTCCTGTCCCGCGTGCTGCAGGGGGCGGGCGGGGGGACGGTGGGAGTGATCCAGGCCTACGTGGCCGACAGCGTCGCCCCCGAGGAGCGCGCCCGGTCGCTGGGATGGCTGTCGGCGGCCACCAACCTCGGCGTCGCGCTGGGCCCCGTGCTGGGGTCGTTCTCGATCTCGGTGGGGAAGCGCGACCTGATGCCCGGCGCGGGGACGCTGATGATCGGGCGCGCGGCGCCGGGGATCGTCGCGGCGCTGCTGTGCGTGATCAACATCTGGTTCGTGTACCACTACCTGCGCGAGTCGCGGGAGCAGCACCCGGCCGGGGCGTCGCGCAAGACGTCGGGCGAGGCGGTGTGGCGGGTCATCACGCACTCGGGCGAGGCGTCGTCGCGCCTCATCTGGATCTACGCCATCGCCATGGGGTCGTTCCAGGGGGCGACGGCGATGCTCCCGTTGTTCCTGGCGGCGCGCTACATGGTGGACGAGTCGAACATCGGCTACTTCTTCATGTACGTGGGGGCCATCTCCGTCTTCACGCGCGTGCTCCTCCTCGGGCGCGCCGTCGACCGCTTCGGCGAGGCACGCCTCTCGCGCTTCGGCGTCCTCCTCCTGGCGACCGGGATCGCGGGGATGCCGCTCTCGGTGGACTTCGCCACCCTGGCCCTCGCGGTGGCCTTCATCCCGCTGGGGACGGCCTTCACCTTCCCCTGCGTCACCGCGCTCCTGTCGCGCGTCATCGACCAGCGCGAGCGCGGGCTGTACATGGGATTGCAGCAGACATACGGGGGAATCGCCCGCGTCCTCGTCCCGCTCTGGGCGGGGTTCGCCTTCGACAAGCTGGGGGTGGGGATCCCGTTCTATACCTCGGCGGTGGCGGTGCTGCTGACGGTCTTCCTGGGGCTGGGGCTGGACCAGTTCGTGAAGCCGAAGGCGGTGGCGGCGTAGGCGAGGGACAGTGAGGTGCGACGATCCCGCTGGCGGCAGCGTAGGCGAGGGACAGGGAGGTGCGACGATCCCTGCGTTGGCGAAGCACGCCGACAGGATGCCCCCTGCGCTGTCTCGTGGTCAGACCGCCCCGACCGGTGCGCGGACCCCGCGTTGGGGTGATATCCGACAGAGCGGTTGCGATTGGTTGCTAGAATAGCGAGGGCGCTCCGCCTAACGGCGGGCGCCCTCGTGGCATCCACCCCCCTCATACCGCACCATGACGCACCCGACACCGAAGACGATGGGCCAGCAGTTCGGCCGCCGCTCGTGGGCCGAACCGTGGAAGATCAAGATGGTCGAGCCGCTGACCATGACCACGCGGGAGCAGCGCGAGCGCGCCCTGGCCGAAGCCGGCTACAACACCTTCCTCCTGCACAGCGACGACGTCTACATCGACCTCCTCACCGACAGCGGGACCAGCGCCATGTCGGACCGCCAGTGGGCGGGGATGATGATGGGCGACGAGGCCTACGCCGGGAGCCGCAACTACTACCACCTCGAGGCGGCGATCCAGAAGTACTACGGCTACCAGTACATCGTCCCCACGCACCAGGGGCGTGGCGCCGAGCACCTCATCAGCCGGGTGGCCATCAAGGCGGGGCAGTGGGTCCCGGGGAACATGTACTTCACGACCACCCGCGCCCACCAGGAGCTGGCCGGGGGGACCTTCACCGACATCATCATCGACGAGGCGCACGACCCCACGTCGACGCACCCCTTCAAGGGGAACGTCGACCTGGACAAGGTGCAGGCGCTGATCGACCGCGTGGGGGCGCCCAACATCGCCTACATCTCCGTTGCCGGTACGGTCAACATGGCCGGCGGGCAGCCGGTGAGCATGGCGAACATCAGGGCCCTGCGGGCGCTGGCCGACCGGCACGGGATCAAGGTCTACCTCGACGCCACCCGGATGGCGGAGAACGCCTGGTTCATCCAGGAGCGCGAGGACGGGTACGCCGACAAGAGCGTGGCCGAGATCCTGCGCGAGTTCTGCGGCTACACCGACGGGGCGTGGATGAGCGCCAAGAAGGACTCGCTGGTCAACATCGGCGGGTGGCTGGCGGTCAACGACTTCCACCTGTTCGAGGAGCTGCGCAACCTCGTCGTCGTCTTCGAGGGGCTGCACACCTACGGCGGGCTCGCCGGGCGCGACATGGAGGCGATGGCGATCGGGATCGAGGAGAGCGTGCAGGACGCCCACATGCGCTCGCGCATCGGGCAGGTGCGCTACCTCGGCGACCTCCTCACCGACTGGGAGATCCCGATCGTGCAGCCGGTGGGGGGGCACGCGGTCTTCCTGGACGCCAAGGCGTTCTATCCCCGCCTTCCGCAGGTGCAATTCCCGGCGCAGGTGCTGGCCGCCGAGCTGTACCTCGACTCGGGGATCCGCGCGATGGAGCGCGGGATCGCCAGCGCCGGGCGCGACCCCAGGACCGGCGACCACCACTACCCGAAGCTCGAGCTCACCCGCCTGACGATCCCGCGCCGCGTCTACACGCAGGCGCACATGGACGTGGTGGCCGAGTCGGTGAAGAGCGTGTGGGACGCGCGGGAGCGGGCGAGGGGGCTCAGGATGACGTACGAGCCCAGGTTCCTGCGGTTCTTCCAGGCGCGGTTCGAGCGGGTGTAGGCCGGGGGGGACAGGCTGGGGGGACAGGCGTGATGAGGCGAGTCCGGCGGTCGCAACGGCGGGGGGGGCCAGACGCCCGGACCGGAAACCACCCCGCTATACTCCGCGTTGAGACGCCGCGACCCCCAACCTGTCCCCGCGAGCCCCCGACGAACGCCGCATGAAAGTTCACGACCAGCAGACCCAGGCCAGCACGACGCCGCAGATGGCGCTCGACTTCCTGCGCGCAGGCAACCTGCGTTTCGTTCGCAACCTCAAGGCCAATCGCGACCTGCTGCAGCAGGCCAACCTGACCCGCGAAGGCCAGTGGCCATTCGCCACGATCCTCTCCTGCATCGACTCCCGGACCTCGGCGGAGCTGATCTTCGACCAGGGACTGGGCGACATCTTCTCCATCCGCATCGCCGGCAACATCGTCAACGCCGACATCCTCGGCAGCATGGAGTTCGCCTGCAAGGTGGCGGGGAGCAAGCTGATCGTGGTGCTCGGCCACACGGGGTGCGGCGCGGTGAAGGGGGCCTGCGACCACGTGGAGATGGGGAACCTGACCGAGCTCCTCGCCAAGGTGCAGCCGGCGGTGTACGCGGAGCGCACGGTCACCGACCCCGGACAGCGCCACTCGAAGAACAAGAGCTTCGTGGAGAACGTGTCCCGCATCAACGTGATGCGCTCGGTGCACTCCATCGTCGACCGCTCCTACATCCTCGAGAAGATGATCGAGGAGGAGAAGATCGGCGTCATCGGCGGCATGCACGACCTCGACTCGGGGATGGTCGAGTTCTTCGAGGAGACGCGTGTCTTCACCCGGGGCGACATCGAGCGGCTCAAGCTGGCGTAGCCTCTATCTGGCCAGCCCCTCGAGGATCGCCTGGGCCTCGGCGAAGTACGCCTCGAGCCTGGGGATCTCGGCACCGGCGTAGCCGGCCCGCAGCCGCTGGGTCGACACGCCCAGCGCGCGCAACAGGTCGGCCGCGGCGGCGCGACGGGCGGCGGGCTCGGTGCTCCCCTTCTTCCCGATCCAGATGGGGGCCGTGTGGGCGAAGGTGTACTCCCCCATGGCCGGCCATCCATCGACCTTGGGCCCCACCACGCGGGCGGCGACCCACCCACCGGCCGGGAGCCGCACCGTGCCGGTGAAGCTCCGCTTCCCCGATGCGCCGAGCGCGCCGCCGCTCCACACCGTCCGCCCGTTCACCACGACGGCGATGCTGTCCACCGGGACGGCCGACGCGACGGAGAGGTCGAACGGCACCTCACGTCCGCCAGATGCAATCACGTCGCCCGGCTGCTGCTGGCCGACGCGCAGCTGGATCATGGGGCCGTTGGTCACGAACGACCGCCCCCCCCGGAGCGCCGCGAAGTAGGTCTCCCAGTTGAAGGGACCGTCGGGGCGCACGTACACGCGCGTGGTCCCGACCGCCATGGTGCGGTGGAAGTCGGTCATCACGTCGGTCCCGCCGGACGGGGCGACGGGGAAGCCGGCGTTGAGCAGGCGGTACCAGAGCTCCGTCGCCCCCACGGAATTGCTCCAGAGGCAGACGACTTCCAACAAGTCGATGGCGCCGTGCGCGGCGTCGGCCACGAGGGCGACGGGAATGGAGCCGAGGGTGGCGTCGGTGAACGGGTTGCGGTTGCCCGTGATGGGGTGGACGTAGTACCCCGCCCCGCCCTGCGCACGGGCGAAGGCGATGGGCTCGCCGTTGGTGCGGTCGTCGCGACCGTACACTTCGTAGCCCGGCCCCCACACCCAGGGCCAGAACATGCGATCCGTGCCGAGGAGCCCGATATGGCCGAGGAAGTGCGAGCGCACCTCCTGCGCCCAGCGCACGAGCGGCCCGTCGGCGCCTGACGATCGCCACTGGAAGAGCCACTGGTCCTCGAAGCGGTTGTGGAGATTGGCGATCATTGGAGTCGCCACGTCGAGGTCCTCGCCCGCCATCAGCCCGAGGAGCGCCTCCGGCTGCAACGCGAACTGGCCGCCGTAGTTGAGGTGGAAGTGGTGGTCGGCCGAGTACCACCCGGCGCGGCGTGCGTTCCAGAGCGGGGCCAGCGACAGCGCGGCGGTGACGGCTCTCCCGGGGGCCACGCTCACCGTCGCCGACTCCTCGCGCGTCGCCAGCCCGCGCACTGCCCGCACGGTCACCTCGCCGGCCGGAACCTCGAGGGTGACGGTGCCTGACGAGTAGAAGTAGACCCGCCCGTTCTGCCCGTCGAAGCGCGCCATCCCCTCGGCGGGGATGAGCGGGTGCCCGTTGGCGTCGGTGACCGCGAGGCGCGCCGGGCCGGTCGCGGCAGCTTCGGCCGACTCGTCGGTCGCGCCGCACGCCGGGCAGCGCGTCTCGATCACCATGCGTCCCATCGGCGTCCCCCAGTCCCAGGAGCGCACCACCACTTCCTGCGATTCGCCGCCGACGGCGGGGACGCGGTACAGCCTCGCCACCTGCCGCGCATCACCCTCGGAATAGTAGACCCACTTGCCGTCGGCGCTCCACGCGGGGTCGATGGGGCGACCGCCGTCGCGGCCGACCAGCAGGATGGAGACCCCGGGGCGCTCGGTCGACGTCAGCCGCAACTCCCACCCCTTGTCGCCAGGCCAGGAGAACGCGACCAGCTTGCCGTCGGGCGAGAGTGCCGGGCGCGTCTGCGAGAGGATGCTCCCCGCGAGGAGGGCGCGCTCGTTCCCGTCGGCCAGGGTCCGCACGCGCACCTGGTCGCCCCCGCCGCGCGACTTGGACAGGTAGACCATCCGCTTCCCGTCAGGGGCAAGCTGGGGGCGCAACTCGATCCCGCCTTCGGTGGTCAGGCGCGTGCGGGTCCCGGCCGCGATGTCGTAGCGCCACAGGTCAAGGTCGCCGCTGGTGGTGTTGGCGTAGACGATCGCCTTGCCGTCGGCGCTGAAGGCGGGGTCCATCGCCATGCCGCGGTCGACCTCCACCTCGCGCCCGCTCGCCATGTCACGGAGGATGATCGCCAGGGTGCGCGAGTCGTCGCGGACGAAGGCCAGCGAGCGCCCGTCGGGCGACCACGCCGGGCGCGAGTCCACCCCCCCTCCGCTGGTGAGGCGCGTCGCGATCCCCGTCCCCCGGTCGAGGCGCCACAGCCACCCGCGCGAGGCGAAGACGGCCCCTCCCGTGGGCGACTCGGCGTAGTCGAGGACCCCCGCCGACATCACCGGGAGCTCGTACCCCTCGAGGTAGACCTGGTGGCCATACCCCGCGTTCTTCGGATAGCGGTTGGTCCACTGCGCGCCCGACGGCGTCGGGACGATGAGGAGCGCGAGCGCAACGGCGGCCAGCGCGGCGGCGGCCGCTCGGGGCAACGACGGGGACATCGGGCGACGTGGTGGGAGTGGCACCTTGCGGCTGGCGGTGATGACGTGCGTCATCACCCCCGCGCCGCGTCCAGCCGCGAAGTCTGTCCCCTCGCGCACCGCGCACGCAATCGCTCGCGCCCGATGCCGGGGGGGCGAACGGTTGGAGGACGCGCATGTCGCACGATGCGTGTCCGCCTGCCCGGGCCCCGCCCGGGCTCCCGTCAACCGTCCACCGACTCGGCGCCCTCCCTCCCGCTCCGGTGACCCGATGCCCCCGTGATCAGCCTCGCCCCCCGCTGGTACGCGAAATACGCCCACGCCCACTGGATCAGGACCGTCACCCGGTTCCGGAACCCCACCAGGTACATGATGTGGACGAAGAGCCAGAGGAGCCACGCCGGGATGCCGGTGAAGTCGATGGTCCCGAAGTCGGCGATGGCGCGGTGGCGCCCGATGGTCGCCAGGTCGCCCTTGTTGAAGTAGCGGAACGCCTTGCGCTCCTGGCGGCGCAGCGTGCGGAGGACGTTGCGCGCCGCCCACGCCCCCTCCTGGTTGGCCGCAGGTGCAACGCCCGGGACCAGGCGCCCGTCGCCTCGCTGCACCGAGGCCAGGTCGCCGACCACGAAGACCTCCGGGTGCCCGGGAATCGACAGGTCGGGCTCGACGACGACGCGTCCCACGCGGTCCACCGGGGCGCCGAGCATCCTGCCTAACGGCGAGGCCGCATTGCCGGCCGCCCAGAAGACGGTGCGGGTCGCGATCCGCTCGTCGCCCACGTACACGGCATCGTCCTCGATCCGCGTCACGATCGAGTCGAGGCGGATCTCCACCCCGAGCTCGGCCACGTCCCGGTACGCCGCCGCCGAGAGGTGGCCGGGGAACGAGGGGAGGAGGCGATTCCCCCCTTCGAGGAGGAGCACCCGCGTGCGCCGCGTGTCGATGCACCGGAAGTCGTTTTGCAGGACGTCGCGGGCGATGGTCGCCATCAGCCCCGCCAGCTCCACGCCCGTGGGTCCCCCGCCGATGATCACGATGGTCTGCAACGCCCCGCGCTCGGCGGGGTCCTCGCACCGCTCCGCCAGTTCGAACGCCTGCAGGAAGCGGTTGCGGATCTCGAGCGCGTCGTCGAGCGACTTGAGCCCCGGGGCGCTGGGCTCCCACTCGTCGTGCCCGAAGTACGCGTGCCGCGCCCCGGCGGCGACGATGAGGAAGTCGAACGACTCGGTGATGGCGCCATGGTCGACCACCACCTGCCGCGCGTCCACGTCGATCGCCGTCACCTCGCCCATCACCACCCGCACGTTGGCGTGCTTGCGCAGGATCCAGCGAATCGGGACGGCGATGTCGGATGGCGCCAGGGTGGCGGTCGCCACCTGGTACAGGAGCGGCTGGAAGAGGTGGTGGTTGGCGCGGTCGATGAGGACGACCTCCACCTCGCTCCCCTTGAAGGCGCGGGCCGCGGCGATGCCGCCGAACCCCCCGCCGATGATCACGACCCTGGGCCGCTTCATGCCTGCTCCCTCCGGGTGCTGGGCCTCCCGAAAGGTGACACCTGCCGTCCCGAAACGGGAGCGCCCGCCTAACGCCCCGCCCCCGCCGGGACGCGGAATTCGCCGGTCACGCGCTGCTCGCCCACCTGCTGGCGCCACATGGCATGGTACAGCCCGCGCTCCGCCAGCAGCTCCTCGTGGCGCCCCGACTCGACGATCTCGCCCCGCTCGAGGACGTAGATGCGGTCGGCGTGCATCACGGTGGACAGGCGGTGGGCGATGAGGATGGTGACGGCATCCTCGCGCGCCGAGACCTCGCGCACCGTCTGCGAGACCTCCTCCTCGGTGAGCGAATCGAGCGCCGAGGTGGCCTCGTCGAAGACCAGGAGGTGCGGGTTGCGCAGCAGGGCGCGGGCGATGGAGAGGCGCTGCTTCTCGCCCCCCGACACCTTCACCCCGCCCTCGCCGATCAGGGTGTCGAGCCCCTGGTCGGCGCGCGCCAGCAGGCGCTGCGCGGCGGCGCGGCGCAGCACGTCCAGGCACTCGGCGTCGGTGGCATCCGGGCGCACGAAGAGGAGGTTCTCTCGGATGGTCCCCGAAAAGAGCTGCGCATCCTGCGTCACGAGCCCCATCCGCTCGCGGAACCGGTCGAGGTCGATGCGCGAGCTGTCGTGCCCGTTGTACCGAATGTGCCCCGTGCGCGGCGCGTAGAGCCCCACCAGGAGCTTGACCAGCGTCGTCTTGCCCGACCCCGACGGCCCCACGAAGGCGATGGTCTCGCCGCGCCGCACCGTGAACGAGATGTCGTTGATGGCGGGGGTGGTCGCCGTCTGGTGCGTGAACGAGACGTCCTCGAAGCGCAGCTCCTCCAGGGCGTCGATGGCGACGGGATGGGCCGGCCGGGGGTCGAGCGGCGCCTGCATCACCCGCTCGAAGTTGGCCATCGACGCCTCGGCCTCCCGGTAGATGTTGATCACGTTCCCCAGTTCCTGCAGCGGGCCGAAGATGAAGAACGAGTAGATCAGGAGCGAGAAGAACTGCCCCACCGTGATCTGCCGGTCGAAGATCAGGTAGAGCATCAGGAAGAGGATGGCGGTGCGCATGAAGTTCACCGCCGTTCCCTGGATGAACGACAGCGAGCGGATGTAGCGCACCTTCTTCAGCTCCAGCCTGAGGATCTTCTGGGTGGTGTTGTTGAGGCGTTGCACCTCCTGGTCGGTGAGGCCGAGGCTCTTGACGAGCTCGATGTTGCGCAGCGACTCGGTGGTGCTCCCGGCCAGGGCGGTCGTCTCGGCGACGATGACCTGCTGGATCGACTTGATGCGCCGGCTGAGGATCGAGCTGAGCCCCCCGAGCAGGGGGACGGTCAGGAAGAAGGCCGGGGCGATGGACCAGTGGACGTTGAAGGCATAGACCATCACGAAGATCACGCCGACGAGGGTGGTGAAGACGATGTTGATGGCCGCCGTCACGAACCGCTCGCTGTCGGTGCGCGCCTTCTGCAGCTTGCCTAACGTCTCCCCGGAGCGCTGGTCCTCGAAGGCGGCGTAGGGGAGCCCGAGCGCGTGGCGCAGCCCGTCGCTGTAGAGCTGGGCGCCGACACGCTGGGTGATGACGTTGACGACGTAGTCCTGGAAGTTCTTGGCCACCCGCGAGACGAAGGCGACCCCGACCGCGGCCAGGAGGAGGAGCGCGACCCCGCGGAAGAACTCGGCGCGGGAGTAATCGCCGTAGCGCGTCGCGTACTCGTCGATGATGTGGCGGAAGATGAGCGGGTCGAGGAGCGAGAAGACCTGGTTGGTGGCCGCCAGGAGCAAGGCGACGAGGACCAGCTTCCAGTACTGCCGCAGGTAGCCGAAGAGGATGGGCATGGGCGCAGAGGGGGCTATATCGAACAACGTCGATGGAATCCCGGGCGGGGACGAAAGGTTCCGGCCCCGGCTACCACCCCCCTCCGCCGCCGCCGCCGGAGCTCGACCCACCGCTGCTCGCCGAGCCACCGCTCGAGCCCGAGCCGGGCTTGGCGACGCCGGCGGAGATGGCCCCGGCGGCCGCGACCCACGCCCCACTCGACCCGCCCCCGGCAAAGCCACCCCCCCCACCCAGCCCCGACCACGTCGCGCTCCCGCTCCCCGACGGCGAGTGGCCGGCACCGTGTCGGGCGGACGAGTCCCCCCACGACGTCGCGGAGCGCGCCGCGCCGTGCGCGGCGCCGCCAAAGGCCGCGAACCACTTGTCCATGTGGGGGCCCAGGCCGAAGGCGATGAGGTACGGGAACCACGCGTCGCGGAGGCGCGGTTGCGGCTGGCGGAGCTCGCGCGCCAGGTAGCGCCGCGCCGCGGCGAGCTGGCGGCGCAGCTGCATCCGCCCCGGACCGTGGCGCCACATGGCCGTGTTCAGCGCGCTGCGGCAGAGCGCCAGCAGCAACACGGCGAGCCCGGCCAGGACCAGGATGCCGGCGCGGAAGCGCCCCTGCACCACGACCAGCACGAAGGCGGCGAGGAGGACCGCCATCGGGACGAGGAAGCGGAGCGCGTGCGCCGCCGCGCCCTCCACGCGGGGGCGCCAGAGCCTGGCCTGCAGGAGCAGCATGACGACGTACCAGATGGTCGCCGCCATGGCCCCGGCCACCGCGACGAGCAAGTCGTCCGGCCGAGTGATCCCGGTGGCGACGAAGAGTCCGATGGCGGCGACGACGAGGGCGGCGGTGGGGCGCCAGCCGGGCTTCGGAGGAGCGTCGTCGTCGGGCACCATCCGCTCCACCAGTCGCTGCAGCGGACCCTCGATCTTGGTCGACGGGGCGAAGCCGGACTTGGCGTAGTGCTTCCGGATGTCGTCGGTATCGACCTCGGTGCGCCCGTCGAAGAACAGGGCGTCGATGAGCGAGCGCTCGTAATCGCCCAGCTGCTCGCGATCGGCCAGGAGCTTCATGTGCAGCACGTTGCGCCCGAAGAGCCAGAGCTGCCGGCGCTCCACTCGGCTGTCGATCTTCCCCTCCTGCTCGAGCCGGGCCAGGACGGCGGTCACCTCGGCGGCGCCGGTCTCCTCGTCCCAGGCCGCCCCGATCACCTCCGGGCGGTGGGCGAAGACGATCCGGCGCAGCCATGCCTCGTCGATCACGTCGGCCGGAGCCCCCGGGGCGAATCGACCTAACGAGCGCTCGCGCTGCGCGAACCGCACGATCATGGCCACGACCAGCGCCACCAGGAGGGAGGCCAGGGTGTAGCGCGGCATGGGGTCGGCGCCGAAGACGACCCCCGCCGGGCGCCCGCCCCCCAGGTATCGCAGCGGGATGTCGACCGTGAAGCCGTATCCCGGGTCGAGGCGCAGCGGCCCGAACTCACCGGTGAAGCCATCGGGCGCGCGCCACGCCGGGTCGAGGGTGAGGCGGAGCGTGAAGACCTCGATGGGCCCCTCGCGATCGGTGAAGGCGAAGTCGTGGTCCAGGCGGTAGG
Organism: Gemmatimonadetes bacterium SCN 70-22; assembly: GCA_001724275.1. Lineage (NCBI taxonomy): Bacteria > Pseudomonadati > Gemmatimonadota > Gemmatimonadetes bacterium SCN 70-22. Next base: position 208,642 of record MEDZ01000009.1, on the reverse strand, counting down.
CGTCGCCGTCAGGGACAAGGATGTTCCGGTACGAGTAGTCCAGCCGGTAGGTGCGCAGCGCGTCGTGGAAGGGGGGATCGCCGGGGAGGCGGCTCCGCCAGCGGAGGGTGCGGTTTCCCGCCCAGTCGAAGCCGTCGACCACGTCGAGGTCACCGCCGACCATCGTCACCTCGCGCCCGGTGGCGCTGTCGAGACGCACCATCCCGTCGAGGTCGAGGCGCTGCCCGGCGTTCACGTTGAAGCGGCGCTCCCCTCCGTTCCAGTCGCCGGTGAAGCGCATGGCCTGCGTCTCGCGCACGTGGAGGACCCCGTCGCGGTCGAGGCGGGCCTCGACGGCGATCGACGGCCAGTGGAGCGCGCGCTCCTGGGCGCCGAGCGACGAGGTGGCGGCAAGCGTGGCGGCCGTGAGGGGGCCGGCCGTGAGGAAGCCGGCGGTCAGGGTGGCGACTGCCGTCAGCCGCAACCTCGGACGCGACGCCGGGCGCCGTGGCGGAACGGGTGACGGGCTGGCGGACGGTCGGACGCGGGCCATGCGAGAGGGGGGAACGAGGTGGGCGCAACGCGCGACGACTGAGCTCGCGCGACGACCGAGATCGCGCGACGACCGAGATCGCGCGACGACTGAGATAGTAGCCCCGAACGGCCCCGCCGACACGAGGTGAAACCTATGTGCGCCGCGCACGTAGTCCCGGCATGCCACCGCTCCGCGACCACCTCCCGCTCCGCCCCGTCGAGTTCGAGATCCTCCTCACCCTCGCCCCCGGCGAGCGTCACGGCTACGCCATCATCCAGGAGACGGAGTCCCGATCACAGGGGGCGATACGGCTGGAGACGGGGACGCTGTACCGCGCCCTCCACCGCCTGGTGCAGGAGGGGCTGGTGACGCCCATCGAGCGGCGCCCCGCCGACGACGGGGGCGACGAGCGGCGCCGCTACTACGCCCTCACCGCGCTCGGTCGGAAGGCGGCCGCGGCCGAGGCGACGCGCATGGCCCGGCTGGTCGCCGCGGCGCGGGCCGCGCGGCTCATCCCTGCGGCCTCGATTCCCTGACCGAGCCCGATGCCCATGCCACGCAACGATCGCCTCGAGCGCGCCGCGCGCGCCGTCCATCGCGCCCTGCTCCGCGCCTATCCGCGCGACTTCCGGGACGATTTCGCGCGCGACATGGACGAGACCTTCGCCGACCAGCTGCGCCACGCCCGGTCGCGAGGGGACGGGGCGGTGGCGCGCCTCGCCATCGCGACCCTGGCCGATACGCTGGTGCAGGGTGGCCGCGCACGGCTCGCCACCCTCCCCGCCGCCGCCGGCATGTTCCACCTCCAGGACGCGCGCTACGCCCTCCGCCTCCTGCGGCGGAGCCCCTTCTTCGCCCTCCTCACGTTGGCCGTCCTCTCCGGCGGGATCGGCGTCACGGTCTTCACCTTCTCGTTCCTGCACACGGCCATGCTGCGCCCGCTCCCGCTGGGCGACGGTGCCGCGATCGTGCGGGTGCAGCAGGTACAAGGCGGGCGCGTGACCGCGTTCGACGCCGCCGACCTGGCGCAGCTGCGGCCGGGGATCACCACCCTGCGCGACGTCGGGAGCTGGGGGGGGCGCGAAGTGGTGATGGGGAGCGCCGACGCGGCCGCGGCACGCCGCGTCCTCGAGGTGACGATGGTGGAGTGGACGCTCTTCGACGCCACCCGCACCCCGCCGGCGCTGGGGCGCCCGTTCCGCCCGGACGACGAGGCGGCCGGCGCCCCCCCGGTCCTCATCCTGGGGCATCGTACGTGGGAGCTGGCCTTCGGCGCCGACCCCGGCGTCGTCGGGCGCCAGGTGCTGCTGGACGGGACGCCGACCGAGGTGGTGGGGGTGATGCCGCCGGGGTACGGCTTCCCGGTGGCCGCCGAGGCGTGGGTCCCGTTAGGCGCCGCGGTGCGCGAGGCGATCGAGCCGGGGCGCTACGCGGTGAACGTCTTCGGGAGGCTCGCCGAGGGGGCCACGCGCGAGGGGGCGGCGCGCGAGCTGGAGTCGCTCCTGCGCGGCGCCCGCGCCGCGCGGCCGCCGGTGGCGGATTCGTCGGCGCTGGCCCCCCGGGTGCTGGTGCGCACCTTCCCGATGGCGCAGATGGGCGACGAGGGGCCGTACGTCTTCGGGATACTGAACCTGATGGCGGTCCTGATCCTCCTCCTGGCCGGGGTGAACGTAGCCAACCTGTTGCTGGCCCGGGCAAACGAGCGGGGGCGAGAACTGGCGGTACGGTTGGCGTTGGGCGCCTCGCGCGCGCGGCTGGCCATGCAGGCGCTGTGGGAACCGGTGGTCCTCGTGCTGGCCGGCGGCGTGCTGGGGACGGCGATCGCGGGATGGGGGCTGCGGGCGGTCGACCGGTGGGCGCGCGCGAACATGGAGGGGAACCTCGCCTTCTGGTGGACCTGGCGCATGGACGGGGTGACGATCCTTGCGGCTGGCGGCTTCGTCACCCTGACCCTGGCCGCGCTCGGCGGGGTGATGGCGGTCCGCGCCTCGGGGACGCGCTTCAACGACGTCCTGCGCGACGGCGGCGCGCGTGCCGGGGGGCGCGGCGCCGCCCGCGCCGCGCGCCTCCTCGTGGCCACGCAGGTGGCTACGGTGACCGTGCTGATGTTCTTCGGCGTCCTCTCGGGGATCGCGGCGCACCGCCTGGCCGACATCGATCCGGGCTACGACACCCACCGCCTCCTGGCCAGCAGCATCGCCCCCGACTCGGCACGCCATCCCTCCGCCGACGCCCGGCGCGCCTTCTGGGTCCGGCTCCAGGAGGGGCTCGCCGCGGCCGGGAGCGGGGCGCTGGAGTTCGGCGACGGGCGGGTGCCGCCGGCCCCGGGCGGGGCCGCCGGGCCGCCGCGCGCGTGGGTGCAGGCCGTCGCGGGGCCGCTCGAGACGTTAGGCATCGCGACGCTCGAGGGGCGCGCGCTGGCACCCTCGGACCGGGCGGGTCAGCCGCTGGTCGCCGTCGTGAGCCGCGCGATGGCCGCACGATGGTGGCCCGGGCGCTCGCCGGTGGGCGAGCGCATCCGCCTCCCGGGGACGGGCGAGGCGGGGCACGACCAGTGGCGCACCATCGTCGGGGTGGTGGGCGACGTGGCGTACGGCGAGGAGTTCTCGCGCGATCGCAATGCCGTCGCCGTCTACATCCCCCTCGCCCAGCACGACGCGCGGGAGGCGACGCTCCTCTTTCGCCACCGGGGCGACCTCGCCGCGGCACGGGCGGCGCTGCATGCCGCCGTTGGGGCCATCGACCCGCTCGTCGTCCCCTCGCGCGTGGTCACCTACGACGAGGTCCTGGAGAAGTCGGCCCTCATCGCCCGGTCCGTCACCCGCCTCTTCGCCGCCTGCTTCGCGTTCGCCTTGCTCCTGGCGATGAGCGGGACCTACGGGCTGATGTCGCGCGCCATCGGGATGCGCACGCGGGAGATCGGGGTGCGGCGCGCCCTGGGGGCGAGCGACGCGAGCATCCGGCGCCTCCTCGTCGGCCATGGGGGGCGCCAGCTCGGCGTCGGCGCCATCGCCGCCCTCCCGCTCATGCTCGTCGTGGGGCTCGCCTTCTCCCGGTTCTTCCCGATCGCCCCGTGGGTCGCCGTCGTGACCGGGGTCGCGGTATCGGCGGCGATCGTGGCGGTGGTGCTGGCGGCGACGTGGCTCCCGACGCGGCGGGCCCTCGCCGTGACGCCGCGCGACGCGGTGTACGTGGAGTAGCCGGCGCCACCAGTCTCGGGCGCCAGCGCTCCCGGAGCGCATGCGATCTCTGGACGAATGCGATCCCGGGGCGCATTCGATTCCGGGGCGCATGCGAGGCGCTCCCGGCGCCGCGCGTTCGCCCAGCATGCCATCGCGCGCCTGACGCGGGGCATATGGGCAAGGCCCAGACCGGGCGATAGAATCGTGCGGGCCCGGCGCAACGCGCTCCCCGCGCCTGATGTCCTGACGCCATCGCCGGCCCGTTCCGCGCTCTCTCCACCGTCGCCACCGCTTCATGTCGCTCCCGCGCGCCGCCGGCATCCTCCTGCACCCCACGTCGCTCCCCGGCGCTGGGGGCATCGGCGACCTGGGCCCGGAAGCGCACCGCTTCCTCGACTTCCTGGTGGAAGCGGGGATGAAGTTCTGGCAGGTGCTTCCGCTCGGCCCCACCGGGTACGGCGACTCGCCGTACCAGTGCTTCTCGGCCTTTGCCGGCAACCCGCTCCTGATCCATGTCCCGGGAGGCGGTGGCCACTTCCCCACCCACACCGTCGACTTCGAGCGCGTCATTCCGCACCGGCGCGCCCTCGTGAACGGCGCCCTGGACCGCTTCGTCCCCAACGACCGGTACCACGCCTTCGTGGAGGAGGAGCGGGAGTGGCTGGAGGACTACGCGCTCTTCATGGCGCTCAAGGCGGCGCACGACGGGGCGCCGTGGACCGCGTGGGATCCCGGGGCGGCGCATCGAGACCCGGCTGCAATCGACAGTTGGCGCAGCCGCCTCGGCGACGACGTGGAGCGCATTCGCCGGGAACAGTACTTCTTCTTCACGCAGTTCCACGCCCTGCGGGGGGCGGCGGCGCTTCGCGGCGTGCAGCTGATGGGCGACCTCCCCATTTACGTGGCCCACGACTCGGCCGACGTCTGGGCGAACCGCGCGCTCTTCAGGCTGCGCGAGGATGGTCGCCCCCTGGTGCAGGCCGGCGTCCCGCCCGATTACTTCAGCGCGACCGGGCAGCTGTGGGGCAACCCGATCTACGATTGGGAGGCGATGGCGGCGCAGGGGTACGCCTGGTGGATCCGCCGCATGCGTGCCGCATTCCGCATGTTCGACGTGGTGCGCATCGACCACTTCCGCGGCTTCGAGGCGTACTGGGAGGTGGCGGGCGCGGCGTCGACGGCGGTGGATGGGCGGTGGGTTCCCGGGCCGGGGCGCGCGCTCTTCCGCGCCATCGCCGATGCGCTGGGCCCCCTCCCCATCGTCGCCGAGAACCTGGGGATGATCACGCCCGCGGTGGAGGCGCTGCGCGAGGAGCTCGGCTTCCCGGGGATGAGCATCCTGCAATTCGCATTTGGGGGCGAGCGCGGCGTGCGGGAGTTCCTCCCGCACAGCTACCCGCGCGATCGGGTGGTGTACACCGGGACACACGACAACGACACGACCCTTGGGTGGTGGCATTCCACCGGAGGGGGCGACTCCACGCGCGCGGCGGCGGACGTGGCGCGCGAGAAGGCCTTCGCGCTCCGGTACCTGGCGAGCGACGGGACGGAGATGAACTGGGTCCTGATCCGTGCCGCCCTGGCATCGGTGGCCGACACGGCGCTCATCCCGATGCAGGACGTGCTTGGAGTGGGGAGCGAGGGGCGGATGAACGTCCCCGGGCGCGAGCACGGGAACTGGCGCTTCCGCTTCTCGTGGGACCAGGTGACCCCCGAGATCACCAACCGGCTGCGCGAGCTGGCCGAACTGTACGACCGGTAGGCAGGCGCGGATGCGGGAGGGGGCCTCACGACGGGGCCCCGCGTCGTTCCCCGCGGGGATGGGCGGAGGTGCTGGCCCGGTATTGCTGGCGGCGTAGATTCGCGTGTGCAGCAGGTCTCGATGTCCTCAACCCACGTGTCCATGCACCCGATGTATCTCGCGGAGGTCGAGCAGGGGGCCGGCAAGGGAACCTACGGCGACCGGATCGCCCTGATGCGCGCGCAGGGGAAGCCGATGCCGCAGATCTGGCACCTGTTCGCCTACAAGCCCGACCGCACGGATTTCCTGGCCCACTTCACGCAGGGGGTGATGCGCGGGGCGTCGCCGCTGTCGGCGGGACTGCGCGAGCTGATCGCGGCGCTGACCTCGAAGCGCAACGACTGCGACTTCTGAACGGGGTCGCACGCCGCGGTCGCGGCGACGCTGCTCGAAGACCAGGCGCTGGTCGACGCCGTCCTCGCCGACTATCGCACCGCCCCCATCGAGGATGCGTGGAAGGTCCTGTTCGCCTTCCTCGACACCGTCAACGCCAGCTGCAACACGGTCGGGCAGGGTGACGTGGACCGGGTGAAGGCGGCCGGGTGGAGCGAGGAGGCCATCTACGACGCCGTCACCGTCTGTGCCCTGTTCAACTTCTACAACCGGTGGATCGATGGGACGGGGGTGAGCGACATGGGGGCGGAGGCGTATGCGATGTCTGGCGAGCGGATGAAGGCGCATGGGTATGCGCCGCCGGGGGATATAGTCCTCAGGAAGCAGCTGGGGCGGTGACGAGCTGCAAAGCGTTATCACGGAGGGTAACGGAGGGAAACGGAGGGACACGAATGGACGCCGCTGCATACCTCCGCGTCCCCCCGTGCCCCTCCGTGTCAAACTCCCGCTGCACCATCCCCCGTCCGAGTCAGACTCCCCCCACCGTCGCCCCTCCTCCCCTAGTACCTCCCCGTCGAAGGCTGAAACGTCCGCCAGCTGTGCCAGAACTCCTGGCTGGCCGGAATCGCGGGGAGCGAGGAAGCAGGTCCGCGTCCGCCGGTGAATGCATACGCCACGTCGCCGCTCACGATCGAGTCGCCCCGAAGCGCGAACCGCGTCGCCGAGTCGGGGCGGATGTAGGCATAGAACGACGCGGAGTCGGAGGCGAGCACCAGCACGATCGGCACCCCGCCGAGCACGTCGTTGATCACGCGCTCGCGCCGCAGGCGGTTCCAGTCGTACGCACGTGACTTTCCGCCAGCCACAATTCCCACCACCCACGACTTCTCGCCCCAGGAGGTCGTGTCGGTGCCCGTCAGCGACTTGCGGCTCGTCCCGTTCTCGAACGAGTAATCCTTCGCGTACTCGTCGGCGAACGCGGGGTCCCCCTGCATGACGAGGCTCGCCGGGTGCAAGGCGAACCACTGGTCGAGCGTCACCTGCAGCGATGGGATCTCCTCGAGCGTCATCCCCTTTCGGCTCCCCGTCACCGCCTCGCCGTTGGCCTGACGCCACCAGCTCCCCGTCTCGCGGTCCTCGAACATCGCATTCCAGTGGTCCATCCCGACCAGGCGGAACCGCTCGTTCTTGCCGTCGACGAGGGGCGAGAAGACGCGCCCGGTGCGGCAGACGGTGCAATAGCTCACCAGCACGTCGCGGCCGCCGACGGTGTCACGCACCTGGTGATGGTAGCCGATGAACATCAGCGGATACGCCCGCGCCTCGCCGTTCACCTCGACGCCCACCACCAGCCGGTCGCCGGGGACTTTGTTGCTGGCGGCCGGGAGCATGGTGACGACCGTCGGCTGCCGGAACATCCGGTCGGCGGCCATCACGAAGTTCGTCACGTAGGTCACGCCCCCCACCACCAGGAGCGCCGCCGGCGCGAGCCAGCGCCTCCACCCTGTCGCCCGAAACGCCGCCGGAAGTCCCGCCAGGAGCAACACGCCGAAGGCGAGGCGCAGCGGCCAGCGCCATTGGTAGAGCGCATAGGCGACGTCGATGCTGCGCATCCGCTGGCTCCCGGGGAGCGGCATGATGAACCAGACGTTCAGGAACTCGAACGTTGCCAGGAGAAGCGCACCGGCATGGAAGAGGACGAGCAGACGAGACGACGAGCGGACGAGCGGGCGACTCCGCGGGCTCTGCGGGTTCAGCGGTCGGATGGCGGGAACCTGGAGGCTCATGGTGGGCGATTCTACGCCCCACGGGAGGAGGGAGCAACATGCGATGGAGGGACGTGTTCGGGCGCTCCCGCAGCGCCCCACGCACCTCGTGCGTAGCTTTCGGCCGTTCCCTCTCGCTCCATCCCGGACCGCACCAGCGGTCGTCCACTCACGGGAGACCGTCCATGCTGAACCGTCGCGCCTGGATCCGTTCTGCCGCCGGCGGCGGCGCCGCCCTCGCCCTCTCCCCGGGCCTCCTGCGGGCCCTGCAGCACTTCGGCCCCGGCGCGCTCATCGCGCAGGACAGCCTCCTCAAGAAGGCCATCCCCTCCACCGGCGAGATGCTCCCGGTCATCGGGCTGGGGAGCTCGGCGACCTTCGCTTCCGTCGCCCGCAGCGAGGAGATCACCGCGCTCAAGGAGGTCTTCAAGGCGATGGTGGAGCGCGGCGCCACGCTCTTCGACACGGCGCCGGGATACGGCGTCTCCGAGCAGGTGGCGGGGGAGATCGTGAATGAGCTCGGGATCGCCGGCAGGATGTTCTGGGCCACCAAGCTCAACGCCGCCGGGCGCGGCTCGGGGGGCAAGGCCGACCCCGAGGCGGCGCGCGCGCAGGTGGAGCAGTCGTTCGCGCGCCTCAAGCGCCCGATGATCGACCTGATCCAGGTGCACAACATGTCCGACGTCCCCACGCACCTGGCGGTCCTCGAGGGCTACAAGAAGGACGGGCGCGTGCGCTACATCGGCGTGACCACCACCTTCGAGCCGCAGTATCCCGGACTCATCGAGGTGATGAAGCGCGAGCCGCTCGACTTCATCGGGATCGACTACGCGGCCGACAACCGGCAGGTGGAGGAGGTGATCCTCCCCCTGGCGCAGGAGCGCAAGATCGCCGTCCTGGCCTACGCCCCCTTCGGCCGCACCTCGCTCTTCCGCCGCATCGGCGACCGCCCGCTCCCCGACTGGGCCGCCGAGGTGGACGCGAAGACGTGGGCGCAGCTCCTGCTCAAGTGGGTCGTCTCGCACCCGGCCATCACCGCCGTCACGCCGGCCACCAGCCAGGCGCGACACATGATCGACAACATCGGCGGTGGCGTGGGGCGGCTCCCGACCCCGGCGCAGCGCAAGGCGCTCGCCGACTTCGTCGACGCCCTCCCCCCGGCGCCGGCGCGTCCGCGTTAGGCGCGGCCGGCCGGGGCCACCCCCTCATCCTCCCGTGACCGGGAGCCTGACGAGCACCAGGCACATTCCATGACGACATCGAACGGGCTGTCCTTGCGGTTGCGGGGGGCGATAGGGGCGCGCGAAGGGGAAGGGGCGGTCCTGCTCTGGTCCACCGCGTACTACTTCCTGGTGCTGTGCGCCTACTACGTCATCCGCCCCATCCGCGACGACATCGGAGCGGCGAGCGGCGCGGAGAACCTGGCCTGGCTCTTCACCGGGACGCTGGCGGGGATGCTCCTGGTGCACCCGCTGTACACCGCCATCGTGGGCCGCCTCACGCGGCGGCGGTTCGTCACGTGGGCGTATCGCTTCTTCGCCCTCAACCTCGTCGCCTTCTTCCTCTACTTCCGCAGCGCCGACCCCGCGCAGGCGGTCTGGGCGGGGCGCGCCTTCTTCATCTGGACCAGCGTCTTCAACCTCTTCGTCGTCTCGGTCTTCTGGTCGCTGGTGACCGACCTGTTCCGCCCCGGCCAGGGGAAGCGCCTGTTCGGTTTCGTCGCGGTGGGCGGGACGTTAGGCGCGATGCTCGGCGCCACCATCACCTCGTCGCTCGTCGACGTGGTGGGGCGGGTGGGGCTGATGCTGGTGTCGGCGGCCATCCTCGAGCTGGCCGTGCAGGCGGCGCGCGTCCTCGACCGGCACGAGGGGGCGATGCGCGCCGCGGCGATGGCCGAGGGCGACCACCCCCCCGATGCCGGGCGCGACGCGTCGAAGGACGTGATCGGCGGCGGGATCCTGGACGGGATCCGGCACGTCTTCTCGTCGCCGTACCTCTTCGGCATCGCGACGCTCATCCTCTTCTACACCATCTCGTCCACCTTCCTGTACTTCCAGCAGGCCGACATCGTGGCGGCGGCGTTCGGCGACAACCGCGACGAGCGGACGCGCGTCTTCGCCAACATGGACCTGATCACCAACGCGCTGACGCTCATCGCCCAGCTCTTCCTGACCGGCCGCGTGATGAAGTGGCTGGGCGTGGGGGTCGCGCTCGCCTTCCTCCCGCTCCTGACGCTCGTCGGCTTCGGGATCCTCGGGATCGCCCCCGTCCTCTCGGTCCTCGTCGTCTTCCAGGTGGCGCGGCGCGCGGGGAACTTCGCCATCCAGCGCCCGGCCCGTGAGGCGCTCTTCACCGTGGTTCCGCGCACCGACAAGTACAAGGCGAAGAACTTCACCGACACCTTCGTGTACCGCGTCGGCGACCAGGTGGGGGCGTGGTCGTACGCCGGGATGGCCGTCTTCGGCCTCACCGCCTCCGGGCTGGCCTTCACCATGGTCCCGTTCTCGGCGCTCTGGTTGCTGCTGACGGTATGGCTGGGGCGGCAGTATGCGGTGCGCGAGCGAGGGGCGACCGCGGGCGTGCGCGGCAGCGCGCCGGCGGGAGATTGACGGGGTGACCGCCGCGGCGGGAGCGTGACGAAGTCACCGCCGTGGCGGGAGAGTGCCACGGCGGCCGGGGTGACCGGCGACCGACTCGCCGGTCGCGACGCCCTACTTGGCCCGCTTGAGTCGAACGGAGTACATCGTGGGCCAGAGCTTCCCCGTCAGGAGCAACTCGCCCGGCGCCGGGGCGCGGGCGATCCCGTTCATCACGTCGGTGCCGTACGGCCGCTCCCCCCTGGGCCACAGCGCGGCGAAGTCCACCAGCTCGCGCACCTCCCCGGTGGACGGGTCGATGCGCGCCACCCAGTCGGACTCGTACACGTTGGCCAGCAGCTCGCCGTTCACGTACTCGAGCTCATTGAGCTTGGAGAGCGGCGAGTCCTGGTAGCGCACCTTCACCACGCGCTCGGTGGCGAAGGTGGCGGGGGTGAGGTAGCGCAGCGAATCGGAGCCGTCGCTCATGATGAGCGAGGTCCCGTCGGTCGCGAGTCCCCACCCCTCGCCCTCGTAGGGGAGCGAGTCGACGAGCGCGAGGGTGGCGGCGTCGTACACGTAGGCGACCTTCGACTCCCACGTGAGCTGGTACAGGCGCCCCCCCAGCAGGGCGAGCCCCTCGCCGAAGCGGTCGTGCGCCAGCGGGGCCGAGGCGAGGACCTTCCCCGTGCGGAGGTCGACGCGGCGCACCTCGGAATCGCCATAGCGCCCCGTGCTCTCGTACAGGACGCTGTCGGCCCACACGAGCCCCTGCGTGTACGCCCCGGTGTCGTGCGGGAACTCGGCGACCACCTCGAACGGGGCGTCGAGCGCCTCGCTGCGCGCGTTGTCGCAGGCGGAGACGGACACCGTGGCCAGCAGGGCGGCGGCGGCGGCGAAGGCGGGAGAGGAAGCGCGACGGACGGTCATGACGGGGAGGGGGCGGCGGTCCCGAAAGGTGGCCAGCGGCCGGGCGCCGACGCCAGCCCCGCCGCGTGCGCCGCTACCGCCCACGCCGGCCATAGCGGAAGCCACGCCGCAGGAACGCCTTCTCGATCTCCACCGCCACGAAGACCATCGTCGAGAGGACGAGGCAGAGGGCCAGCTCGCCCGCGTCCAGCGGGGCCGTCCGGAAGACCCGTGTCAGCGCCGGGACGTACAGCGTCGCCAGCTGCAACGTCACCGTGGCGAGCACGGTGATCGCGAGCACCGGATTGCCCGCGAGCCCCAAGGAAAGGAACGACTCGCGCTCCGACCGGACCGCCAGCGCGTGCCCCAGCTGCGAGAGCGCGAGCACCGTGAACGTCATGCTCTGCCAGTGCCCGCCGGTGCGCACGCCCCACGCCTGTGCCCCCAGCGCCACCCCCCCCATCAGGAACCCCACCCAGAGCGCATGCTGCCACAGCCCGTGCGCGAAGACGCTCTCGTCGGGCGCGCGCGGCGGGCGCCGCATCACGTCGCGCTCGGCGCCCTCCAGCGCGAGGGCCACGCCCGGGAGGCCGTCGGTGACGAGGTTGACCCAGAGGATGTGGATGGGGAGCAGGGGGAGCGGGAGCATCACCAGCGGCGCGAGGAAGAGGAGCCAGATCTCGGCGGAGTTCCCCGTCAGGATGTAGCGGATGAACTTGCGGATGTTGTCGTAGATGCGCCGCCCCTCGCGCACGGCGGCGACGATGGAAGCGAAGTTGTCGTCGGTGAGGACCATGTCGGCCGCCTCTCGCGCGACGTCGGTCCCGACGCGCCCCATGGCGATCCCGATCTCCGCCTGCCGCAGGGCGGGCGCATCGTTGACGCCGTCGCCGGTCATCGCGACGAACTCGCCGCGTGCCTGCAACGCGCGCACGATGCGGATCTTCTGCTCCGGGGCCACGCGCGCGTAGACGCGCACGTCGCCCGCCTTCTCCACCAGCGTGTCGTCGTCCAGCCGGGCCAGCGCCGCGCCCGTGAGGCTCGCGGCTGCCGCCCCGCCGGCGATGCCCAGCTCGCGGGCGATGGCCTCGGCGGTGGCGCGGTGATCGCCGGTGATCATCACCACGTGGATGCCGGCAGCGCGGCACTCCTGCACCGCCGCCGACGCCTCGGGGCGCAGGGGATCGGCAATCCCCACCAGCCCCAGGCACGTGAAGTCGCGCTCGTCGGCCTCGGACAGCGCGTGCGTGCTTCGCACCGCATCGTCGCGCCGGGCATAGGCCATGACGCGCAATCCGTCCCGGGCCATCTCGTCGGCCGCCGCGATCACGTCCGCCAGACGCAACGGTGCGGCTTCCCCCCCGGCCAGCACCCGGCTGCAGCATGCCGCCACCCGCTCGGGCGCCCCCTTCATCAGGACCATCGCCCCGCCGCGCCCATCGTCGTGCACCGTCGTCATGCGTCCGCGCTCGGACGAGAACGGGAGCTCGCCCAGGCGCCGATGGCGCTGCCGCAGTGCCGCCGAGTCCACGCCGTGGCGCTGCGCGAACTCCAGCAGGGCCACCTCGGTGGGGTCGCCGTGATGCCCCCCCTCGCGGCTGGTGGCCACGTCGGAGTTGAGCGCCATCGCCTCGAGCAGCGCGCGGGGCGGCGTGGGGACCGCCGCCGTCGTCGCCGCCGGCGCCTCGCGCCACACGCGCACGGCCATCCGGTTCTGCGTCAGCGTCCCCGTCTTGTCGGCGCAGATGTACGTCACCGACCCCAGCGTCTCCACCGCCGGGAGCCGTCGCACCAGGGCGTGCCGGCCCGCCATGCGACGCGCGCCGAGTGCCAGCGACACGGTCACCACCGCCGGGAGCGCCTCCGGCATGGCCGCCACCGCCAGGCTCAGCGCCGTCAGGAACATCAGGAGCGGCGGCTCACCGCGCAGCAGCCCGATCGCGAAGATGGCCGCGCACAGCGCCAGCACCACCAGGCCGAGCTGCGTCGCGAAGCGTTGCAGCCGCTGCTGCAACGGGGTGCGGAGCTCGTCCGCCTCGCCGAGCAGCGCCGCGACGCGCCCGAGCTCCGTCGCCATCCCCGTCGCGACACAAATCCCCTCCCCACGCCCGAATGCCACCACCGTCCCCTTGTGGCCCATGGTGCGCCGATCGCCGATCGCCGCCTCGGCGTCCACCGGCGGTGCGACCCCCTTCTCCACCGGGTGCGATTCGCCGGTCAGCGCCGACTCGTCCAGGCGCAGGTGCCAGGCGCTCGTCAGGCGCACGTCGGCCGGGACGATCATGCCGGCTTCGAGGACGATCACGTCTCCCGGCACCACCTCGGCGGCCGGGATCGTCACCATCGTCCCGTCGCGGCGCACGCGCGCGGTGGGGGCGGCGAGCGCCTGCAGCGCCCGCATGGCGCGATCGGCCCGGTATTCTTGCAGGAAGCCGAGGACCGCGTTGAGGACGACGATGGCAACGATCGCGATCGCATCGGCCGGCTCGCCCACCGCCCCGGCGATGACGGCAGCGGCCACGAGGACGATGATCATCATGTCGGCCACCTGGTCGACGATCATCCGCAGCACCGAGCGCCGCGTCGCCTCGCGAATCCGGTTGTGGCCGTAGCGCGCCAGGCGCCGCGTCGCCTCGACCCGCGCCAATCCCACCGACGCATCGACCTCCCATCCAGCGGCCACCGCGCTCGCGGGCTGGGCATGCCACGGCATCCGTTGCCCCACGTCGTGCATCGATCGCCCCCATGGGGTGCGGCGTCCCCCCGAGGGGGGCGCAATCCCACATGCAATCAACCGCGCCCCGCCAGCGCTCGGCTAGGGGGGAAACGCTGGCCTCGTGTCATGCGCGGCCGCAACTTCCGGCGCCTCCACCAACCACGGCATGCGCATCGGGATCGACCTCGGCGGCACCAAGATCGAAACCATCGCCCTCTCCGACGCCGGCGAGGTCGTCGTCCGGCGGCGCATCGCGACCCCGCGAAGCTACGACGCGACGGTGGCGGCCATCGGGCGGCTGGTCGGGGAGGTGGAGGCGACCGCCGCGCAGCCGGGGACGGTCGGGGTCGGGATCCCCGGGGCCGTCGTCCCCGGGACCGGGCTGGTGAAGAACGCCAACTCCACCTGGCTCATCGGCCGCCCGCTGGGGGACGACCTGGCGCGCGCGCTCGGGCGCCCGGTGCGCCTGATGAACGACGCCAACTGCTTCGCCCTCTCCGAAGCCACCGACGGTGCCGCGGCCGGGGCACCGGTCGCCTTCGGCGTGATCCTCGGGACCGGGGTAGGGGGCGGGATCGTGGTGAACGGCGAGTGCCTGGTGGGCGCCAATCGCATCGCGGGCGAATGGGGACACAACCCGCTGCCCTGGATTGCGCCTGACGAGTACCCGGGCCCCGCCTGCTACTGCGGCAAGCAAGGGTGCATCGAGACGTGGCTCTCGGGGCCGGGGTTCGCGCGCGACCACCAGCGCCACACGGGAGAGACGCGCGCACCCGCCGAGATCGTCCGTGCGGCCGTGGACGGGAGCGCCGCCGCCCAGGCATCGTTCGCGCGCTACGTCGATCGCCTGGCCCGCGCGCTCGCCTCCGTCATCAACATCGTCGATCCCGACGTCGTCGTGCTGGGCGGGGGGATGTCGAACGTGCAGGGGCTCGCCGAGGCGGTGTCCGCGGAGCTCCCGCGCCACGTCTTCTCCGACACGGTGGCGACTCGCGTGGTGCGGAACCGCCACGGCGATTCGAGCGGAGTGCGCGGTGCGGCCTGGCTCTGGCCGGTTGGGGGATCGCCGGCCACGCGGGGCGCCGGATAGCGATTCCGCCGGGCGAACCGGTAGCCCACGTTCGATCGGCTGCCTAAGATGCGACGACGGTCAGGGTGGGGTGTGCGGCGTACGACGATCGACAGGACCTCGACGGAGGATGCTGATGGAGAACATTTCGCCCGAGGTCCTGTATGGCATCCTCGTCATGGGGCTGTTCATCGTCCCCCGGATCCTGCAGCGCTTCCGCCTCCCGGCCGCCATCACCGCCGTCGCCCTCGGCGCCGTGGCGGGGATGAAGTTCGACCTCTTCCACGGCGACGCCACCGTCCAGCTCTTCTCGACGCTGGGGATCGTCGCGCTCTTCCTCTTCGCGGGCCTCGAGGTCGATTTCAGCGAGTTGCGCAAGGGCGTGGGCGTCCTGGTCCAGCACATCGCGATCCAGCTGGTCTTCATCGCGATCGGGACGTGGATCTCGTCGGTCGCCCTGGGGCTGGCCCCGCGCACGGCGGCGCTCTTCGCCCTGGCGCTCCTCACCCCATCGACCGGCTTCATCCTCGATTCGCTCCCGAGCTTCAAGCTCGGGACGCAAGGCGAGTTCTGGGTGAAGTCGATGGCGATCGGGACGGAGCTGGTCGCGCTCGCCATCCTCTTCGTCCTCGTGCAATCCACCAGCGCACAGAACCTCGGCATCTCCACCCTGGTGCTCGTCGCCATGGTCGCCGTGCTGCCGCTGCTGTACCGCGTCTTCTTCAAGGTCATCGAGCCGTACGCGCCGCGCACCGAGTTCACCTTCCTGATCCTCGTCGCCCTCGTCTGCGCCTTCATCACGCGGCGGCTGGGCGTGTACTACCTGGTGGGAGCGTTCGTGGCCGGGCTGTCGGCGGTGCGGCTGCGCGCCGAGCTTCCGGCACTGAGCTCGGAGCGGCTGCTGGCGGGGGTCGAGCTGTTCGCCTCGTTCTTCATCCCCTTCTATTTCTTCAAGGCCGGGGTGTCGCTCGAGCGCGAGTTCTTCACCCCGTATTCCGTCTCGTTAGGGCTGGGGCTGGTGGCGGTCCTCGTCCCGCTCAAGGTGTTCACGGTCGCCCTGCACCGGCGGCTGGCGCTGGGCGAGGAGTGGCACGAGGGGCGCCGCGTCGCGCTGTCCATCGTCCCGACGCTGGTCTTCACCCTGGTGATCGGGAGCATCCTCCGCGACCAGTTCGCCCTGTCGAGCGAGCTGTACGGGACGCTCGTCGTCTACACGCTCGTCAACACGCTCATCCCCGGGTTGATCCTGCGGACCCCGCCACCGCAGTTCGAGGCGCCGTCGCTCCCCGATGCCCCGCAGCTGGGGCCGTGGACGGCGGAGGACGCGCCCGGGGAGGCTGCGGCGCAGTAGGCAGGCCACGACCCAGCGCCCGCGGCGATGGCACGACGCATCGCCGCGCGCTATCGTGCCTCCGCCGCGACATCCGCGTGTCACCCCTCGCCACCCGGGACCCGCCATGCCCATGTCCATTCGCCGTCTGTTCTTCGCCGCCCCGATCCTCCTTGCGGCTGCCGGCGCCGGGGCGCAGGGGGGGCGCGATGCCAGCGTCGCCCCGCCCCCCGCCTTCACCGACCCGCAGCGCGCCGCCAGGCTGCGCTCCGCCTTTCCGGCTATCGACCGGCTGATGCGGGACTTCGCGCAGCGGTCCAACGTCCCGGGCATCGCCTACGGGATCGTGATCGACGGCCAGTTGGCGCACGTGGGCGTCTCCGGGGTGCGCGACGTGTCGGCGCAGGCGCCGGTGGACACCGCGACGGTGTTCCGGATCGCCTCGATGACCAAGAGCTTCACCGCGGCGGCCATCCTCCAGCTGCGCGATGCCGGACAGTTGTCGCTCGACGATCCCGTCGAGCGCTACATCCCCGAGCTGGCGACGCTGCGCTCCCCCACCACCGACTCGCCGAGGATCACGATTCGCCACCTGTTGTCGCATTCCGAGGGGTTCCCCGAGGACAACCCATGGGGCGACCAGCAGCTGGCGGCGACCGACGACGAGATGGCGCAGATGATGCGCGCCGGGATCCCCTTCTCCACGGCGCCGGGGACGGCCTACGAGTACTCCAACTTCGGCTTCGCCATCCTCGGGCGCATCGTTGCCCGGGTGTCGGGGATGCCGTATGCCCGGTACGTCCGGGAACGGGTCCTCGTCCCGTTAGGCATGACGGTGACGACGCTGGAGGCGTCGTCGGTCCCGGCGGCACGGCTGGCGCACGGATACCGGCGGCAGGATGGGGCGTGGCTCGAGGAGGGGCAGCTCCCCGACGGCGCCTTCGGGGCGATGGGGGGGATGCTCACCTCGGCCGCCGACCTCGGGCGGTGGGTCGGCTTCATGCTCGACGCCTGGCCGCCGCGCGACGGCGAGGAGGGGGGCGTGCTCGGCCGCGCCTCGCGCCGTGAGATGCAACAGGTATGGCGCTTCAACGGCGCCTTCGCGGGGAAGGATTCGGCCGGGGCGGTCTTCCTCAGCGCCGGCGGGTACGGCTACGGGCTCGGGGTGCGGCAGACGTGCCGCTTCCGGAGCTCGGTCTCGCACACCGGGGGGCTCCCCGGCTTCGGCTCGCTGATGCGCTGGCTCCCGGACCACGGCGTCGGGATCGTGGCGATGGGGAACCTGACGTACACGGGGTGGGGGAACGTGGCCGAGCAGGCGCTGGAGCTGCTGGCCGGGACCGGCGGGCTGGAGCCCCGCCAGCCGCAACCCGCCCCGGTCCTCGTGCAGATGCAACACCAGGTCACCCGCCTCGTGAACCGGTGGGACGACGCCCTGGCCGACAGCGTCGCGGCGATGAACCTCTACCGCGACGAGTCCAAGGTGCGGCGCCGCGCGGCGATCGAGCGCGTGCGACTGCAGGCGGGGGACCGCTGCGCCCCCGAGGGGGTGTTCGTCGCCGAGAACGCGTTGCGCGGGAGCTGGCGCCTGCGGTGCGCCACGGGCGACCTGCGCATCGCCATCACCCTGGCCCCCACCACCCCGGCACGCGTGCAGTACCTGGACGTGCGCCCCATCGGGCGGGACGAGAGCCTTGCCCCGCCCCCGGCGTGCCGCTGACGCCCCTCCCTACGGCTGCACGCCAGCGCGCGCCGCGAGGAGGTTGAGCATGAGGCGAGCCGCGCCGGGGTTGCCATCGGGCAGCTGCCGGAAGAAGGCCAGCGTCGTGTACACGTAGGTCCCCTTGCCGTAGGGGGCCACCAGGATCGCCCCCCGGTTGGGCGTCTCGCCCGGGTCGTTCATCTCCAGGACCGGGGTGTACGCCGGGTCGAACGTGCGCGGCATGTACAGCGAGCGGTCCTGGATCCACCCGTCGAAGTCGCGGGTGGTGATCCGGTTGGGCGAGGCGAGGACCGGCGACGCCGGGTCGAGGATCGTCACCGGCGCCCCTTCCACCGTCACGCGGTCGGCGGGGCGCGCGAGGGTGATGGGGTACGGCATCATCCCCGGGCGCGTCATTTCGTACTGCCCGTACTGCACGACGAGGGTCCCGCCCCCCTTCGCATAGTCGAGGAGTCGCGCGTTGCTGGCCACCAGTTCGTCGCTCGCCTCGTAGGCGCGCGTCCCGACGACCACCGCGCCGAAGCGGGAGAGGTCGGTGCGCGAGATCGCCACCGGGTCGAGGACCGTGACGTTCACCCCCAGCTGCTCCAGCATCGGGGCGACGTTGTCGCCGACGCCGGGGATGTAGGCAATGGCCAGCCCGCGCGGGACCTGCGCATCGACCGCCTCGATGCCTAACGTGGCGGGGCGATAGAGCCGCTGGGTGCGGATGTGGTCGTACGCGACGGCGGCGTAGCCGGTGGTGAACGACTCGCCCCCGCTTGCGGCGACGGCGGCGATGACATGCCGGCCCGGTGCCAGGCGCCCGCTCACGTTGAAGGTGGCGACGCGCACGACCTCCGGCGGGGCTGCTCCCCCCATCCCGAACGCCGCCCCGGGGCCGCTCGGGGCGGGGGGGCGTGCATTGGCCGGGAGCTGCACCACCCGCTGGGCGCTGTCGGCCGCCAGCCCCGCCGGGAGCTGCAAGCGCACCGTGACCTCGCGCGCCTCCGATGCGTGGGACCGGACGAAGACGCGGATGGCGCGTGCGATGGGCTGGTTGGCCGGCGCATAGGCCACGGCCGCGTCGAGGGAGACGGTGACCGCCGGTGCGGCGGCGATGGGGCGCTGGAGCTCTCCCCTGATGGGATCGGCGTAGCGGTACACGACCGGCACCTCGATGCCGTGCACCAGGGAGTCGGCGAGGACCAGTTGCAGCCGCACCACGGCCGCGCCCCGGCGCGACCCCTCGGAGCGCCCGGTCACGCGCGGGGTGAACATCGCTCCGCGGCGCGGCGCCGCCAGCCACCACGGTTGCGTCACCGACGCCAGCGGCACCTCGATGGTATCGGTGGCCGCGCTGTCGGCCCCAAGGGTCACGTCCTGTCGCCGCCAGACGCTCGGCGCCTCCGTCCCTTCGGCCACTGCCTCCTCGTGCCGTATGGTCACCGCTCGGCGCCCCCGGTTGTACACACGCACCACGACCGGGGCGCTTTCGCCAACCGCCCAGACTTCGCGCGGGGCGGTGGCCTCCACGGCGATGCCCGCGGCGAGGGCGATGGCGCGGTCGGTGCGCGCAAGGGCCTGCGCCCAGGCCTGGGCCAGGTCGCCGTGATCGGCGAGCGGCTGGACCGCGGCGTCGCCGGCCGCGAAGCGCTCGCGCAGGTGCGGCACGTCGCCGGGGGCGCCGACGGGAGCGCGAAGGCACGGCGACATGGAAGGGGGCGGGCAGAGTGCGCGCAGGAGGCGCGCCACGTCCAGGAGTGCGGGGAGCGTACGCGCCGGGTGCACGAGATCGAGCGTCTCGCGCGCCCTCGCAAAGGCCCCGGGGAGGGAATCGAGCGCCGAGCGCTGCGATGCCGACCTCATCTGCGGTGCAAAGCGCGCCCAGGTGGTGTCGATCCCGTCGAAGAGCCCGTGTTCCCTGGTGGCATCGACCGGAGCGCCGGCCGCGCGCGACGCCTCGCGCAGCAGCAGGTCGTAGCGGACCCCTTTCAGCTGCAACGCCCCCATTGCCTGCGACTTGTGCTGGGAACGCGAGTCGCTGGCGATCTCGCTGTAGGAGCGCCCGAGCACCGGGTCGTACTCGCCCACGTTGATGCGGAGCGTGGCCCGATCCTGGTTCCGGAACAGGGCACTGCGATAGAACTTGGACACCGTCCACGGTCCATGTCCGGCGGTCGCCGAACGGGGGAATCGCACCGTGTCGCCCGAGGCGTCGTACGCCTCGCGGGCGAAGATCCCCGACACCTGATGGTGCCCGTGGCCGTCGGCCGGTGTCCCCGAGAAGACGGCGACGATCACGTGCGGGCGGAACTGGCGCACCACGGTGACCACGTCGCGCAGGATGGAGTCGCGCGGCCACTGGGTCAGCGTTTCCTCGGCGTTCTTGGAGAAGCCGAAGTCGAAGGCGCGGGTGAAGTACTGCTGCCCCCCGTCGAGACGCCGGGCCGCGAGGAGTTCCTCGGTGCGGATGGCTCCCAGCGCCTCACCGAGCTCGTTGCCGATCAGGTTCTGTCCGCCGTCGCCACGCGTCAGGGAGAGGTAGGCCGTCTCGACGTGTCGCCCCTTGGCCAGCCAGGTGATGAGTTGGGTGTCCTCGTCATCGGGGTGTGCCGCGATCACGAGGACGCGCGCGGAAACGCCGAGTCCTTCGACCAGCGGCCCGAGTGCGGCGGCGCCGCGGTCCTGGGCCGCCAGGGCATGCGGAGCTGCCGCGACGATTGCCGAGACCGCGGCAACGGCAGCCAAGGCGACGCGCACGCGCCGCCCCTGGGTTGCGGCGCGAGCGATGGCGCTGGCGAGGAGGGAGGCGCGGAACGGGGCGACGAGGGAGGCGCCGAAGGGCGCGACGAGGGAGGCGCCGAAGGGGACGACGAGCGCGGCGTGACGGCGGAGGACCGACGGGAGCGACATGGCGACGAGGGCGATAGGCTACGCGCGAGCTATGGCAATGTAGTCCGCGGCGCCGACGGGCAGCCATTCCCAGCCTCGTCGCGGCCGGTGGTGGCGCTCCTGGTCGGAGCGCCGCCACTGGCCGTCCTTCGTTCGCTCAGCGCAGCTGGACCTTGCCCGGCGCGAGCGGCATCCACTGCCCCATCCCGAGCGACCCGACGCGCGTCATGGGCTGCTGTGCGACTTCGGCGATGATGGCACGCAGCGACGCGCGCTCGGCGGCGGACTGGTTCCGCGGCGGAAGGATTCCCTCGATGGGGATCATCGCCGACCGGCCGGAGCCACCGTGCTCGCGATCCAGCTTGCGCAGGACCTTGAGGGCGGCGCCCAGGGCGTTGGCCGAGACCGTGGCGCGGGGGAGGAGGATGACGTTGTCGCCCGACGGTGGGGCGTGGAAGAGGACGACCGCCTGGGCGTTGGGGATGGGGAGGGAGTCCGCGAGGGAGACGATGGTGCGCGTCGGCGCCGCGGATTGGGCCGCGAGCTGCAACGGCACCAGGAAGGCGACGGCCGGGAGCAGGAACCGGAGCCACGACGCCGCGATGGCGTGCGGGCGGGTGGTCGCGATCGCGGGGGCCACGGGGGAGGCCAAGGCGGAGACGCGGGCGCGCGGATGGAAGGTCGGGCGAATCATGATGTCACCTCGGGAGGGAGTCGCGTGCAGGGACTAGAGTGCGGTGCAGTACATGAACTCGCGCCACAGTTCGACGCCGTTCGAGTCGTACCAGACCAGCCAGTAGCAGATCTGCCACTGTGCGTCCGTGATGCGGGAATCGCCCTCGCCGCCGGTGTTGGTGATGTCGATACCCGTCGGGCAGGCCGGGAGCGGTAGAGGGCTCGAGTGGGAATCCTCGTAGGCGTCACCGACGGTGTGGAACGGCGGCAGCAGGATGAACTGCCATGCCCTGTGATTGGTCGAGGCCAATGCGTTGTAGCCGCAATTGCCGGCCAGGGGCAGCAGGGCGTGCGTCACCAGGGTGTTCCACCACGGGAGCGGCTGAGAATACTTCCCCGTGTTCGACGCGCTGAGCAGGGAGCCGGTCGGCGTCGAGACGCTGATGGTGGTGTGGTTTTCCCCGTGTGTTCCGAAGAAATCCATGCTCCCTTCGGCGCCGGCGACGGTGACACCGTTTCCCTGCGTGAAGTAGGCGCGACTCCTCTGGTTCCGGATGATGGCCCAGTCGTCGGAGGTGGAGGCCGTGCTGGTGTGACCGTCCGCGGTCACTTGCCTCCAGGATCCGGCACCGGCGGGTATTCGGCTCGAATCGAACGGGGTGACGATGGTTCGTCCGTCGAGGCGCGGAGTGGCCAACAGGTCACCGCTCGGGATGACCAGCGGCAGGTCGGTCGCCGAGCGCGGCGAGGGGATCGTGAGCGATGCGAGCGGCGCGCGTTCGCTGCAGCCGGCGCCGACAGTGGTGGCGGCAACGACACAGGCGAGACGCCTGATGATGGAAAGCATTGGAGGGTGACTCCCGTCTTGGTGCGCCGGGAGCGGTGGTGCGTGCGTCCCGGCGAAGGCTCGTGCTGCATCAACTCAGTCCCGACATGCGAAGTCGACGGTGGTGAGCAGCGATGCGATGCGGGCCTCGCTCGAATCTCCGCCGAGCACGGGGCCGGTGAACTGCAACAGTCTGCTGGTACGCGGGGCCAGGGTGGCCAGCCCGACGTAGCGGTGGGGAAGCGTCGCCAACACGACCTGCGTATCGGCGGTGACGCGCACGAATTCGAGGCGTCCGTTGTTCTGCCTGTCGCGCGCGTCGGCAACGAATGTCCACGCGGCGTCATCCCGGCGTCCTTCGATGCGATTGACCCGCGGGTAGAAGCCGGTGACGGTTCTGGACACCGGAACTTCGCCGTCTGGGCCGAGCGTGATGCTGATGCGCCGCATCACGGAGTCCGTCCGCTCCGGCATCCAGGTGAGCGACGTGGTTCCATCAGGAGTGACATCGAGCTGGCGGTTGAACCGGTTCAGCGTAGTAGGCTCCATCACGGTGTCCACCGCGACAGGATCGGGCGCGAGGGCGAAGCGGACGCCCTGTATCTCGCCCGTGGACATCCGGGCCTCGTGTTCCACGAGCACGCGCGGCTTGCCGCCGGGCGAGAGGAGCCCCGTCACGGCGATGATCTCGAGGTCGATGAAGTGGAACTTCCAGTGTCCGCGACGCGGTGGACCGACGCGCTGTACCACTCCGACCGGTCGGAGCCAGACCTCGTCGGGGCGCGTGATGCGGAACGCCCAGGTCAGCGTGTCGCCCGAGCGCATCAGGCGCGTCGGGTTCTGGTAGTCGGCCAGCATTCTATCCGGGAGGGGGATGCGTTCCAGCTGCTCCCATCCGTCGGCCGTCACGATGCCGTACCAGGCGTCCCGCGCCTGTTCGAGGTCCCCGGAGGTGGGGAGCTCCCCCAGCTGCACGAAGACAACCTCCCAGCGCCCATCGCCAATGGCGGTGGCGCGAGCCCCCCCGAATCGGCGCACGGGAGGAGGGAGGGGGACAAGGGTCCAGCGCCCGCTGCGCGACCGGATGGCACCGAAGACGCTATCGCGTACCTGACTGACCTTGGGTCGTCCGGGCGACGAACGGCCGACGTAGTTGGGCATGCCAGCCAGCAGATAGCTCCCATCGGGGGCTGGGGAGATGGTCTGCGGCTCGACGTACACGTCTCCTCCGCCGTCGACGCTCGCCAGCGAGGAGTCGACGACGCGCGCGGTGCAGACGGCGCCGAGGCCGGCGCCGACCGTGCGCGACAGTTGCCGGGATGGGGCGGCGCCAGGGGTCCCGCAGCCGAGGGTAAGCGAGACGATCGTGAGGAGAAGGAGTCGCATGAGGAGCATGGTGCCAATCTCGGAGGAGGCGGTGTGAGCGCAACATCATCGCGTTGCGCATCGCATCATCTGGCTGCACCCTAGGTCGCGGGTGTCGGCGCGGCACCGAGTACCCGACGCGCGCTCCCCTGAGAATGGTCCGCCGGCGTCACGCGCGCGTCACCTCACGAGGGAGGGGGCGTGGATGCCTGCCCCTGTCCCCGGCGGTACATTCTCTTCCCGACCTCCCAACCGACCGGCGCACCCATGACGGACCCGCACGACCTGCCGACCAAGCGCACCGTGACCGTACCCCCCGCCCCCGAAGGGCCTGCCTCCGACGGGAGCGATCCTGAAGGATCGGCGCGCTTCCGGCGCACCCTCGTCCGCGTAATGAGCATGCAGGTCGTCGCGCTGCTCGTCCTGTGGTGGCTCCAGGCCCGCTACGGCAACTGAGGGATCGCGCTCACATGCATCCGCTCAACTGGGTCATCGTCATCGCCTATCTCCTCTACGTCCTGGTCGATGGCATCCGCGCATCGCGGACGACCAAGGGGATCGAGGGGTACTTCCTCGCCAACCGCTCCCTCCCCTGGTGGGCCGTCGGGCTCTCGGTGATGGCGACGCAGCTCTCGGCGGTGACGCTCATCGGGACCACGGGGCAGGGCGCCACCGACGGGATGCGCTTCGTGCAGTTCTACTTCGGGCTCCCGCTGGCGATGGTCATCCTCGGCGTGACGCTCGTCCCCTTCCTGCACGGCGCCCGGGTCTTCACCGCCTACGAGTACCTCGAGCGGCGCTTCGATGCCAAGACGCGCTCGCTGACGTCGTTCCTCTTCCTCATCTCGCGCGGCATGTCGTGCGGGACGATCATCGCCGCCCCGGCGGTGGTGTTCTCGGCGATCTTCGGCTGGCCGCTCGCGTGGTGCGTGACACTCATCGGGATCCCGACGGTGCTCTACACGATGATTGGCGGCGTGCAGGCGGTGACCTGGGCCGACGTCAAGCAGATGTTCATCATCGTCGGCTCGCTGCTGGCCATCGTCGTCGTCCTGGTCGTGAAGCTCCCCGTCTCGCCCGATGCGGCGCTGCGCATCGCCGGGGCCGCCGGGCGCATGCAGCCGTTCGACTTTTCCTTCGACCTTTCGCAGACCTACACCTTCTGGTCGGGGGTCCTGGGCGGGACGTTCCTGATGCTCTCGTACTTCGGGACCGACCAGAGCCAGGTGCAACGCTACCTGACGGCCAAGTCGGTCCCCGAGGCGCGGAGCTCGCTCCTGATGAGCGCCTACTGGAAGATCCCGCTGCAGGCGTTGATCCTCCTCATCGGAATCCTCGTCTTCGTCTTCTACCTCTTCCAGCCCCCCCCGCTCCTGTGGAACCCGGCGCACCAGCGGAGCGTGCGCGAGGCGCAGCCGGCGGCGTTCGCACAGCTGCAAGCGCGCTACGACACGGCGGTGGCCTCGCGGGCGCAGGCGGCGCGGGCGCTGGCGGCATCGCGCGAGGCCCAGCCGGCGGCGGCCCAGGCGCGGGAGGGCTTCCAGGCCGCCGAGGCCGGGGTGAACGCCGTCCGGACCGAGGCGCTCGCGGTCGCCGAGCGAGTCACCGGGGAGTCGTCGCGCGACGTCAACTACATCATGCCGCGCTTCGTCCTCGACCAGCTCCCGCTGGGGCTGGCCGGCTTCTTCATCGCCGCGGTGATGGCGGCGGCGATGTCGAGCATCGCCGCCGAGCTCAACTCGCTGTCCACGGCGACGGTCATCGACTTCTACCGCCGATGGGTGAGTCCGGACGCCAGCGACGCCCATTATCTCGCGATCTCGAAGGCGGCGACCGGGGTGTGGGGGATCTTCGCCTGCATCGTGGCGGTGTACGCCGCCACGTTAGGCTCGCTGATCGAGGTGGTGAACCGCTTCGGTTCGTTCTTCTACGGCTCGATCCTGGGCGTCTTCATCCTTGCCATGATCCGGCGCGCCACGGCCACGGGCGCCTTCGTGGGGCTCCTGGCCGGGATGGGGAGCGTGGCCGCCGTCTCGTTCGGGCTCCCCCAGGTCTCGTTCCTGTGGCACAACCTGGTCGGGGCCGTCGCGGTGGTGGTGGCCGGGATGGCGGTCAGCGCCGCCACCCGCGGACCGCGGGCGTGAACGCGCAGGTACTGCTAGGTACTGTTCGGTACTGTCAGGTACGGTTAGGTGCTGTTAGGTACTGTTAGGTGCTGTTAGGTGCTGTCAGGGACCGTTGGGGACTGCTGGGGACCGCGAGGCCGCACGACGAGGGGGCCGGCGCACACGCTCGCGCCGGCCCCCTCTCGTCTTCTCGTCTGCTCGTCTGCTCGTCCGATCGTCCTCTCGTCCGACCGCGTCCTATCTCGCGATGGACCGCCGCGGAATGATCGGCTGGGCGTGCACGTCGCCCACGATGCGGGCCTGCTCGACCGCGTGCGACGAGGCGTACCCTTCGGCCGGGCTCGCGCGCTCCGGGCGTCCGATGTAGCGGATGATCAGCGCGTTGCCGGCCGAGGCGCGAAGGCGCGGGGCGACGTAGCTCCAGGCCCCCATGTTCTTCGGCTCCTCCTGCGCCCAGACGATCTCGGCGATGTTGGGGTACAGGTCGACCACGCGCGAGACATCCTCGTGCGGCCACGGATAGAGCTGTTCCACGCGCACCACCGCCAGGTGCGACGGGTGATCGCGGGCCACCAGCTCGTAGTAGAGCTTCCCGGTGCAGAAGACCAGGCGCGTGACCTCCTCGCGCCGGGTGACCTGCGGGTCGTCGATCACCGGGAAGAAGCGCCCCTGTGCCAGGTCGTCGAGGTGCGAGGTGGCAGCCGCCAGGCGCAACATGCTCTTGGGCTGCATCAGCACCAGCGGGCGGCGAATGGCGAGCCGCGCCTGCCGGCGCAGGATGTGGAAGTACTGCGCCGACGTGGAGGGATAGGCCACCCGCAGGTTCCCTTCGGCACACAGCTGCAAGAAGCGCTCGAGGCGCGCCGAGGAATGCTCGGGCCCCTGCCCCTCGTAGCCGTGCGGGAGGAGGAGCACCACCCCCGAGTCCTGTCCCCACTTGGCGCGGTCGGCGGCGATGAACTGGTCGATCATCGGCTGCGCCATGTTGGCGAAATCGCCGAACTGCGCCTCCCACAGCACGAGCGCCTCCGGCGCGGCCGTCGCCATCCCGTACTCGAAGCCCAGCACCCCCATCTCGTTCAGCGGGGAGTTGTAGATCTCGAAGCGCCCCAGGGCGTTGGGGATGTGCTGCAGCGGCGCGTACTTCGCGCCCGTGTTGACGTCGTTGAGCACCGCGTGGCGGTGGGTGAACGTCCCGCGTTCGGCGTCCTGGCCCGTGATCCGGACGTGGACCCCCTCGCTGACCAGCGAGGCGAACGCCAGCGCCTCGGCGTGCCCCCAGTCGATCCCGCCGGCGTCGCCCAGTGCCTCGCGCCGGCGCTCCAGCTGCTTGGCCAGGCGCGGGTGCGGCGTGAAGTCGGACGGCCAGATGAGCAGGCGCTCGTTGAGCGCCACCAGCGTCTCCCGGCGCACCGACGTGTCCACCGCCGGAATCGACGTCGGCGTCGGCTTCAGCGGCTCCTGATCCTCGCCCTCCAGCGTCACCTCGCGCCGTGACTCGGCCAGGATCTCGTCAAAGCGGTCCTGCAGCTGCTTGTCGAGCGCCTCCACCTCGTCGGCGCTCACCACCCCCTCCCCCACCAGCCGCTTGGCCCAGAGCTGTCGCGGGGTCGGGTGCTGCCGCACCTTGGCGTACAGCGCCGGCTGCGTGTACGTGGGCTCGTCGCCCTCGTTGTGCCCCCAGCGCCGGTACCCCACCAGGTCGATCAGGAAGTCCTTCCCGAACGCCGCGCGGTACATGATCGCCAGCCGCACCGCGGCCACGCACGCCTCGGCATCGTCGGCGTTCACGTGCACGATCGGAATCTCGAACCCCTTGGCCAGGTCGCTCGCATAGTACGTCGAGCGCGAGTCCGACGGGTTGGTCGTGAAGCCCACCTGGTTGTTCGCGATGATGTGCAGCGTCCCGCCGATCCGGAAGCCGGCCAGCTTGGACATGTTCAGCGTCTCGGCCACGATCCCCTCGCCCGGGAAGGCCGCGTCGCCATGGATCGCCACGGAGAGGACCGCCGAATCGCCGTGCCCCAACTCGGCAATGCGGCTGCGCGCCACCCCCATCAGCACCGGGTTCACCACCTCGAGATGGCTCGGGTTGGGGACCAGCATGACCCCCACCGTGCGACCGTCGGCGAACCGCTTCTCGGTCGTCGCCCCGAGGTGGTACTTCACGTCGCCCGTCTCGCTGCTCCCGAGATCGGCGTGCTTGCCGTCGAACTCGTTGAAGATCTTCGCGTACGGCTTGTCGAGGGTGTGCGCCAGGACGTTGATGCGCCCGCGATGCGCCATCCCGATCACGACCTCGCGCGTCCCGAGCCGCGACGCCTGGTCGATGGCGGCATCGAGCATCGGGACCATCGCGTCGGTCCCCTCGATGCTGAAGCGCTTCACGTTGACGTAGGCGCGCGCGATGAAGCGCTCGAAGCCGTCCACCTGGGTCAGCCGCTCGAGCACCGCCTTCTTCTCGTCGGGCGAGAGGGCAAGATCGAGCCCGTCCAGCTCGAGGACCTTGCGGAACCACTCCCGCTCGCCCTCCTCCTCGATGTGCCCCAGCTCGAGCGCCAGGCGCGAGGAGTAGATCCCGCGCAGGCGCGCGGTCGCATCGGCCGCCGTCGCCCCGGGAAGCCCCAGCGCCGCGGCGGGGACCTCGGCCAGGTCGGCCTCGGTGATCCCGTGGTACTCCGGGGTCAGCTCGATGGCCCCGGGCGGCGGAGTGCCTAACGGGTCGAGGCGCACGGCCAGGTGGCCGTACTGGCGAATCGACTGCGCCAGCGCCGCCGCCCCCGCCACCTTGCGCAGGTAGGCCGGGTCCGACGATGCGACGGCCACCGGGGCCGTTGCGATGGGCGCGCCGGCGCCGCCAAGCGCCTCGGCAAAGCGGAAATACTGCCGCCACGAGGCCTCGACCGACGCGGGATCACGCCGGTAAGCCTCGTACAATTCAGCGATGTATGCGTCGTTGTAGACGCCGGTAATGGGGTCGCTCGACATGATGCGGGCAATTTAATCAGTGGACACGACGGAGGGAGCGCACCCGCCGTCCGGCCCGCTCACCCTTCGCCCGGCACGTCCCCCACCGCAAACGTCACCGGAATCCCCCCGTTGCTCGTCCGGACGGCATCGGCGAGCGGGATCCCGAGCTGCCCGGTGAGCCGCCGGTCGGCGGAGACGATCGCCAGGCGCCACCCGGGAAACCGCTCCCGAAGCACCGCGCCGGTGCGGGCGTACAGGTTGCGCAGCTCCCCCTCGCCCACCCGCACACCGTACGGCGGATTGGTCACGATCGCCCCGGGAGCCGCACTCCCGCCCGGGGGGGCCAGGTGCGACACGGCGCGCACCGCGAAGGAAATGTCTCCCAGGACGCCGGCGCGCTCGGCGTTGGAACGCGCGGCCTCCACCGCCCCGGCATCGCGGTCGCTGGCCAGGAGGGGGGCGCCGGCGTCCGCGAGCTCGCGCGAGCGCGCCTCCTCGCGAATCCGCGACACCGTGGCCGGGTCCACACCCGGCCACCGCTCCAGGGCGAACGGGCGCCCCACCCCGGGAGCGATCCGGCGTGCCAGCATCGCCCCCTCGATCGCGAGTGTCCCCGCGCCGCAGAAGGGGTCGACCAGCGGGGTGCCCGGTGCCCATCCCGACGCCAGGAGGAGTGCCGCGCCTAACGTCTCCCGCAGCGGAGCCCGCCCGGTCGCCAATCGGTAGCCGCGCTGGTGCAGCAACGCCCCCGAGCTGTCGAGCGAGATCGTGCAGCGATCGTTCAGCAGGCGAACCACCACCAGCTGGGCCTCGCCCCCCTCGTCGGCATCCTCGCCCTCGGCGCCCCCCGTCCCGTGCACCACCCGCCCGGCCAGCGGCGCCAGCACCCCCGCCACCCGCTCCGCCACGGCCCCGGAGTGATACAACCGCGACTTGCGGCAGGTGACGCGCAGCGACACGCCTCGCCCCGGCGCGATCCAGCTCGCCCAGTCGATGCGCGCCGTCCGCTTCTCGAGTTCGTGGAACGTGGCGGCGCGGAACTCGTCGACCCTCACGAGGACGCGGCTGGCCGTACGCAGGTGCACGTTGGCCAGGCAGAGCCCGCGCGCATCGGTCTCGAAGGCGACGCCCGCCGACTCCACCCCCCCCACGGTGAAGCCGAGCCCGACCAGCTCGCGCGCGGCGAGTGGGGCCAGGCCAGGTGCGCTGACGGCGAAGGCCGCATGGCGGGCGGGGGCGGATCGGCGACTCACCGCGGGAAGTCTAATCGACCGCGCCCCTCGCCCAGTGGCACCGCGCGCCGCGACAGGCGAGCTTCCTTGGCATCCATTCGCACCACCCTGCGCGCCCGCGATCCCCGATCGCCCCGGCCAGCGCATCTCCCGTCATGACTATCGCGTGAACTTCTCCTCGCTCGACCTGCACCCGAGCCTCCTCCGGGGGCTCAAGGAACTCGGCTTCACCCGCCCCACCCCCATCCAGTCCGACGCCATCCCGCACGCCCTCGCCGGCCGCGACCTGCTGGCCTGCGCCGCGACGGGGAGCGGGAAGACGGCCGCCTTCCTCCTCCCGATCCTCCACGCGCTGATCGCGCGCCCGCGCGGGACGACGCGGGCCCTCGTCCTCACCCCGACGCGAGAGTTGGCGGCGCAGATCCACGAGGACCTCAACGACCTGGCCGTGCATACGCCCCTCACCGCCGCCGCGATCTTCGGCGGCGTGGGGATGGGGCCCCAGGAACATGCGCTGCGCAGCGGCGTCGACGTGATCGTCGCCACGCCGGGGCGCCTCCTGGACCATCTCAAGCACGCCTACGCCAACCTCGGCCACATCGAGTACCTCGTGCTCGACGAGGCCGACCGCATGCTCGACATGGGGTTCCTCCCCGACATCCGCCGCGTCCTCAAGCAGCTGCCGACCAAGCGGCAGACGCTGTTCTTCAGCGCCACCATGCCCGAACCCATCGGCAAGCTGGCGCACGAGATGCTGAAGTCGCCGGCGAGCATCAACCTCGAGCGCAAGGCGGCCCCCGCCGTGGGGATCACGCAGGCCGTGTACCCGGTGGCGCAGGAGCTCAAGTCGGCGCTGTTGTTGCAGCTGCTGGTGCGCGGGGAGATGCAGGAGGTGCTGGTGTTCACCCGCACCAAGCACCGGGCCGACCGCCTGCAGAAGTTCCTGGCCAGGCACGACATTCCCGCCGAGCGCATCCACGGCAACCGTTCGCAGCCGCAGCGCACCGAGGCGCTCGCCGGCTTCAAGAGCGGGAAGTACCGCGTCCTGGTGGCGACCGACATCGCTGCCCGCGGCATCGACGTGGAGGAGCTGGGGCATGTGGTCAACTTCGACGTCCCGATGGCGCCGGAGGACTACATCCACCGCGTGGGGCGCACCGGGCGGGCCCAGGCCACCGGCGATGCCTTCACGTTCGTCTCGTCCGAGGAGGAGCGCGACCTGGCGGACATCGAGCGCAAGCTCGGCCGCCGGCTGCAACGCGTGACGCTCCCCGACTTCGACTACACCGCCAGGATCGCCGAGAAGCTGGAGGTGTCCCAGGCCGAGCGCGTGGCCAAGTGGCGCGAGCAGAAGGCCCGTGAGCGCGCCAACGCCAAGGCGAAGGCCGAGCGCCGCGAACGGGCGACGGCCGAGGAACAGGCGCGCCGCGACGCCAAGGCGCAGCGCGATGCCGCGCAGCGCCGGCGACAGGAGGAGCAGCGGCAGGGCAGGGACGAACCGCGCAAGCGGCCGGAGGAGTCGCGCAAGCGCCAGGACGATCGCCGGCGCCCCGATGCCGCACCATCCCCCAGGGGCGGGGCGCCTCGCGGGGCGGGACCGGGACGGCGCCGCGGCTGACGGGCGTACGATGCGCTCGCCGGCGTCGCCCCTGCGCGGGACTTCGCCCTACTCGTCGCGTCCAGCCAGTGGAGCCCGACCATGGCGACGACGATGGACCGCATCTTCGGCCGCCCGACGAGCGTCCACCCGACGGGACGCTGACGCACGCCTCGTCATGCCGGGGCGGCGGCGCCAGGGGCGCCGCCGTTCCCGCCTCCCGTCCGCCCCTCCCTACTCCGCCCGGATCGCCAGCACCGGATCGATGCTCGCGGCCCGGCGCGCCGGGACCCACGTGGCCAGCGCGGCCACCACCGCCAGCACCAACGGCACGACGACGTAGGTGAGCGGGTCGAACGCCGCTCCCGCCCCGTACAGCACGCCCCGGATCAGGCGCGCCGCGCCGAGGGCCATCACCAGGCCGATCGCCCCGCCGATCGCCACCATCGTGAGCCCCTGGCGCATCACCATCGCCACGACCTCGCCGCGCGCCGCGCCGATCGCCATGCGGATCCCGATTTCGCGCGTGCGCTGCGAGACGGCGTAGGACATGACGCCATACATCCCCACGGCCGCCAGGAGCAATCCGAGCACCCCGAAGACGCCGAGCGTCGTCCCGGCCAGCCGCGCGGGAAGCAGGGCGAGGCCGAGGAACTCGGACATCGCCTGCACCTCCGAGACCGGGAGGTCGGCGTCGAGCGCGGCCACCTCCGCCCGCAGGGCGGGGACGATGGCGGTGGGCTCCCCGGCCGTGCGCACGACGATCGTCATCTGCCCCCGCCACTCCTGCGCCTGCGGGAAGTACATGTACGCCGTGGGCGCCTCCCCGAGCCGGCGGTACTTCCCGGTGGGGACGACCCCGATCACGGTGCGGTCGCGCCCCCCCGTGCGGACGATGCGCCCGATCGCGTTCCCGTCGGGCCAGAACCGCTTCACGAACTGCTCGTTGACGACGATGGCCTGCGTTGCCGTGCTGTCGTCGCGCCCCTCGAAGCCACGTCCCGCGACGAGCGGGATCCCCAGCGTCTCGAAGTACCCGGGCGACACGACGGAATAGTCGATGTTCATCCCCTCGTTCTCGGCCGGCGTGTAGCCCGGCACGCGCACGCCGCGATCCGAGTTGTAGAGGCCGAGCGGCGGGGAGTTGGTCATCCCCACCCCCTGCACGCCGGGGAGCGCGCGGAGCCGCGCGACGAGCCGCTCGTAGAACTCCTCGCCACGCCCGCGGCCGTACCCCTGCAGCTCCGGGTCGACGGTCGCCATCAGGACACCGTCGCTCACGAATCCCTTGTCGGCGCGCGTGGCGGCCGAGAGGTTGCGCAGGAAGAGCCCCGCGCAGGTGAGAAGGACGAGCGAGAGCGCCATCTGGGCCACCACGAGCGTCCGGCTCAGCCGCGATCGCGACCCTCCCGCGGGCGCCTCGCCCTTGAGCGCCGGGATGAGCGCCGGCCGCGTGGCCTGCAACGCCGGCGCCAGCCCGAACAACACACCCGTCACCAGGGAGATACCTAACGAGAAGAGCAGGACGGGGAGGCTCAGCCGCAGGTCCGGGGTGAAGTCGAGGTCCAGCGGGATCGAGACCCGGTTGGCGAGGGCGATCGCCCACCAGGCCACCAGCAACCCGACGGCGCCGGCCACGATCGAGAAGATGACGCTCTCGGTGAGCAGCTGCCGCACCAGGATCCCGCGGCGCGCCCCGATGCTCAACCGCACCGCCATCTCGCGCCACCGCTCCTGGGCGCGCGACAGGAAGAGGTTGGCGACGTTCACGCATGCCACCAGCAGGAGCATCACCACCACCGCCAGCACCACCCCCGTCAGCCCCAATTGCGCCGAGCGGAACATCGGGTGAATCCCGGCCTCCGCCTGCGGCACGAGGTGGATGCCCGTCTGCGCATACGCATCGGGGTAGTCCTCCTTGAGCTGGGTGGCGAGCGTCGCCATCTGCGCCCGCGCCTGTCCCATGGTGACGCCCGGCTTCAACCGCGCCACGACGTTCAGGAAGTTCTCGTTGCGCCGCTCGGCCGCATCGGCATTGCCGGGGCTCACCTGCTTGAGCTGCGCCAGCGGGACCCACATCTCCGGGGTCACGAGCGGGAGCGGCCCGTGGAAGTCCCGCGGGGTGACGCCGACTACCGTGTACGCCACGCCGTTCACGCGAACGGTGCGCCCGACGATGTCCTCGGCGGCGCCGAACCGGCGCTGCCACGCCGCGTAGCTGAGCACCGCCACCGGATGCGCCAGCTCGCCCACGTCCTCCGACGGGGCGAAGACCCGCCCGCGCACCGCGTCCACGCCAAGGACCGAGAAGAAGTTGGCCGAGACCATCTGCCCCATCACCTGCTCGGGACGCTCCCCCGCCGAGATGCTGAGGCGCGTGAACGCCCAGGCGGCGGCATCGGTGAAGACGTCGCGGCTCCGCTCGCGCAGGTCGCGCCAGTGCGGGATGGAGTTGGAGCCGAATTGCATCCCGCCCGGCCAGGTGCGGTAGATCTGCGCCAGGTCGTTGGCGTCGCGCACCCCCGGAAGGGGGCGGAGCAGGAGCGCATCGACCGCCGAGA
The DNA here is from genome assembly GCA_001724275.1 of Gemmatimonadetes bacterium SCN 70-22. Lineage (NCBI taxonomy): Bacteria > Pseudomonadati > Gemmatimonadota > Gemmatimonadetes bacterium SCN 70-22. The sequence goes on along the minus strand of MEDZ01000009.1, from coordinate 174,497 downwards.
AGACCGCGGTGTTGAGCCCGATCCCGAGCGCGAGGGTGGCGACCGCCAGCGCGGTGAACAGCGGCTTCTTGAGAAGCAGGCGGGCGGCGAACCGAACGTCGTGGACGAGTGTCGACATGGCAGGCGGGACGATGGGCGAAACGGGCGACCGGACCTCCGACCGGTCCATACGTCCGCATCCCCCGTCAGGATTCGAAGGCGAGCAGCCGCCCCGCACCCATACAACGTCGTCGCTAGCCCGCGCCCGGCGCGCTGGCGTGCTTCCCTCCGTCCTGCCAGGTCAACTCCCACTCGCAGAAGGCATCGCCCGCGTGCACGCAGCGGACATGCTTGACCCGTGGAGCTTCTCCCCCCGCCAGGAGGAGCGCCTGCCGCAGCCCCCCCGTCTGCCGGCGGCAGAACAACGGGTCCTGCGAGTCGAACCCCGTCAGCCGCAACACCGCGCGTGTCCCCTCTTCCTCCACCACCTCCATGTCACCGGGCGAGTAGTAGAGCTGGAAGAGCGACACGCTCTGCGTGAGGAACTCGTGCGGCGATCGCTTGCGCAGGATGCCGCTGTACAGCCTCACCCCGGTCGACTCGATCGAGTGCGCGCCCGACCGCTCCATCCACTCGGGGTCGCGCCCGCCCAGCCGCGCGTCGGCCGCGCGCCACAGGGCGACCAGGTCTTCGTACGGCAGCTCGGCCGTGGGATCGATCGCGGCAAGGCGGTCCCGCTGCTCCCGTGGAAGCATCGACAGCACCGTTGCTGCCACCTCCGCACCGTGCAGCGCCTCGATGTACGAAAGGGTCGCGCGCACGGTGGCGCCCTTGGTCACTTCGCGTCCCGTCAATGCGTCTCCTCCCCGGCGGCGATGGCCGCCAGTGCGCCACGGTCCACCTTTCCCGAGCCGAGCTTCGGGATCGACGGCAGGACGGTGACCGCCTTCGGCACCTTGTAGCTCGCCAGGCGTGAGCGCGCCCACGCGAGGAGGTCCTCGGCAATCACGGCCGCTCCGCCGCGCGGCACCACGAAGGCGCGCCCCACCTCGCCCCACCGGACATCGCGCACCCCGACCACGACGACTTCCGCGACCGCGTGATGCCCGATCAGCACCGCCTCCACCTCGCCCGGATAAACGTTCTCGCCTCCCGAGATGAACATCTCCTTCCGCCGGCCGCAGATGCGATAGGCACCATCGGCATCCCGCGACGCGAGGTCGCCGGTGTGGAGCCACCCGTCGGCGTCGATCACGTCGGCGGTACGATCGGAGGCGTCGAAGTAGCCCGCGAACATCTGCGGGCCGCGCAGCAGGAGCTCGCCCGCCTCGTCAGGCGCCGGCACCGACCCGTCCGCGCGTGCGAGGCGCATCTCCAGGAAGGGGACCGGCCATCCCACGCTGCCGGCACGCCGCGCCGCCTCGTCCAGCGGCATCGCGAAGCAGTTGGGGCCGCACTCGGTGAGCCCATATCCCTCCTTCATCCCGTAGCCTGCCGCGCGCACGCGTTCCATCACGCTCGCCGGGCATGGCGCGCCACCGGAAATGAAGTGGCGAAGGGACGGTATCGGCGTTCCCCACGCCGCGTCCTCGAGGAGCATGATGAGTTGCGTCGGGACGGTGAGGGCGACGGTGCACCGCTCCTCCGCGAGCTCCTGCAGGAAGGTGGATGGGTCGAAGTGGTCGAAGAGCACCACGCGCCCCCCGCGCTGCCACAGCGGGGTGGCGAAGACGTTCCACCCGCCGGTGTGGAAGAACGGGGTCGCGACAGGCGCGATGTCATCGGCCCCGAGCTCCCAAGCCGTGGTCGTGGCCACGCCGTTGTAGAAGAGCTGGCGATGGGGCAGGATGGCCCCCTTGGGGGCGCCGGTCGATCCGGACGTGTACAGGATGAGCGCTGGATCGTCGGCGGAGAGTCGCTCGTCAGCCGCAATCCGCCGAGGCGCGCCGCGGACGGGAGGGGCGTCGTGCGACTCGGCGAGCTCGAGCCAGGCGGCCCCCGTGGCATCCACCCCTCCCCCTTCCGCCAGCGCCCGGAAGCGTCCCTCGCCCACCACCAGGGCGGGACGGGCATTGCCGACCAGGCGCGCCAGTTCGGGGGCCGCCAGCCGCCAGTTGAGCGGCACGAGCGCCGCGCCCAGGCGCGCGCACGCATGGAGCAGCGCCACCTGCGCCACGCGGGTCCCCGCCAGCGTCGCCACGCGATCGCCGCGCCCCACGCCGTGCATGGCCAGCACGTCGCCCCAGGCGTCGGCGAGCGCATCCAGCTCCGCGTACGTCAGGCGCTGGTCGCGCCGCCGCTCCACCAGCGCGAGGCGCCCCGGGGTCACGCGCCCCCACCAGCGGATGGGGTCGGGGTACGCCGGGAATGCGGGGAGGGGGGAGCTGGCCATGACGCGCCTAACGCCTGCCCGACGAGGCGAAGAAGTCGAGGATCATCGCCGTGGCGGCGGGGCCGCGCGGATCCGTGAAGCTCCCCTCGGGCGCCCCACCAGACCACGCATGCCCCAGCCCGCGCACCATGACGAGCTGCGACAGCGGGGTCCCGTCCTTCGCCCGATACGTCGACCGGCGCACCAGGTATCCCCCCTCCTCGCGCTCCGAGCGATCGGTCGCCCCGCTCGTGGTATCGAGCGGCTGCCCCATCGCGAGGGCATTGGTCAGGAACCACTGTCGCGCCGCCTGCGCACCGTTGATCGGCGCCACGACGGCATCCGCCTCGCCGTGGATGACGAGCGTGGGGATCACCCGCGAACGCCCTCCCATCGCCCGGTGGGCCGACTCCGCGTACGGTTCGGGGCTCGCCACGCCGCGCTGCATCACCCCCACCGCCGCCATCGCCGCGTGTGCCCCCCCGTACACCAGGCCGGAATGCAGCGCCAGCGCGGCGTACCGCTCGGGGTAGGCCGCCGCCACCAGCGCCGCCATCGCGGCTCCTGCCGACAACCCCGCCAGGTACACGCGGTGCGGATCGACCTGGTGGTCGGCCACCACCTGCGACGTGAGCCCGGCGATGATCGACGGCTCCCCGGCATCGCGCCCCTGATGCGCGGGGTCGAACCAGTTCCAGCATCGCTTGGGGTTGTGCGCCACCGGCTGCTCCGGGTACAGCACGAGCCACCCCTTCCGCGCCGCCGCCTCGTGCAGGCGCGTGCCCCGGGCGATGTCGTCGGCGTCCTGCGTGCACCCATGGAGCATCACGACGAGCCCTCGCCGCCCGGCCGCGGCGCTGCCGTCCGGGACGTGGAGCACGTACGGCCGCTCGCCTGCTGCATTCCTGTAGGTTCCCCGGATCACCCGGCCGTTCGCCGGGGGCGATGCGCCGATCCCGGCGCTGCCCGAGGCACGTGCCCGCGGCGGGGCGCCGAGCGCCCCGGCCGCGGCCGCCAGGAGCATCGCGTTGGCCATCGTCCTACCGGTCGTAGCGAACACCGACGAACAGCATCGTGCCGATGGACGGCATGTTGATCATCTCGAGGTGGCGCAAGCCGATGTTGCAGCTGCGCTTGCGCACCAGGGTCCCGGGCGAGACCTGCCCCAGGCGAAGCTCGTAGTCGCCGCTGCGGCACGCGGCGATGTTCTGCAGCGACACGTTGACCTGCGCCCCCAGCGAGGGGAGGCGTCGCCCCAGGGTGAGGTCGAGCGTCTCGAACGTCGGGATGACACCGGCGTTGATCCCCGACCGGAAGTTGTACCCGGTCACGTGGCGCACGGTGAAGCCGCCCAGCAGGTTGCGGGCAGGCGAGTTGAAGTCCATCCCCACGTTCCACTTGACCGGCGTCGTGTTGAGCGCGGTCGCCTCGACCACCGCCGCCGGATCGGTCGGCTTCTTCTCCACGCGGTCGAGCTTCGTGAGGCTCAGCGTCCCCGATGCGGCCACGTTGTCGGTGAAGACCCAGCGCACGCCCGCGTCCACCCCCTCGAGCTTCGCCTTGCCGAGGTTGAGGTACGTCAGCACCGACTGCGCCCCGTTCGGCGACTCCACGCGCTCGCCCTTGGCGTTGTAGGCGAACATCCCCGCCAGGTGCGCGTTGATCGTCACCAGCGGCGAGATGAAGTGCTCGTAGTCCGACCGGTAGTAGGCGGCGTCGATGAACAGCCGGTCCCGCAGGATCCCCTTGTAGCCGAACTCGTACGTGGTGTTGCGCTCGGGTTCGAGCGGCTGGTACGTCGCCACCGTCGTCCCGGCGGCGTTCCGCACCGTGTAGCCGTCCTTGTTGCCGAACACCCCGAACCCTCCCAGCCCCGCCGCCAGCTTCACGAAGTCCGGGGCCGAGAAGTCGGTGTTGAGGAGCGTGGGCGACTTGAAGGCACGGTTGAACGTGACCCGGAACGTCTGGTCGCTCCACGGCGTGTACGTCAGCGCCGCCTTCGGCGAGAACTGCTGGTCGTACAGGTCGTGCTTGTCCAGGCGCGCCGCCAGGATCAGGCGCCACGCGTCGCCAAGCGGCGTCTCGGTCTGTCCGTACGCTCCCACCTGGTTGACGACGATGTCCTTCCCCGTCTCGCGGTCGCTGAGCCACTCGCGGTCGGAGCTCACCCGGTCCTTCCTCACCTGCGCCCCCCACACGACCCGCGTGTCGGCCAGCGGGGCCAGCGTGAAGTTGTTCTGGAGCTCGGCCGCCATCAGCCGCCCGTCGGCCGGCCAATCGGAGAGCTTTGCCACGGAGTCGTCGCTGATCGTCGGCGGGGTCGTGAGGCGCGCCGAGGAGTAGCGGTTGATGGCGTACGAGTCGCCGGACAGGGACTGCGCGAAATAGGTATTGGCATACCAGCGCGGCGACGTCCACTTGAGCTGCGCGTGCCGGTACTGCCAATCCACCAGCTGGTTGCGCCCCACGTTGGTCTGCCCCACGCCGTTCGACTTGCTGTTCCCGAGCGAGAGCTCCACCCGATTGTCGCCGCCATAGTACACCAGCGCCCCCTCGGCGCGAAGGACGTCGGTCTTCCAGTCGACCTTTCCCCCGATCCCCTGCTCACGCACGTTTCCCGCATAGCGCAGCTGGTTCTCGAAGTCGTTGGCCGAGAGGTACTCGCCGCTCAGCTTGTAGCCGAACGTCCCGCTGGTGGTGACGCCGGCGTGGCGCGCCTGGAGGTCCATGAAGCTGTGCGACCCGCCCGCCACCTCCACCGTGGTCCCCTGATACTGCTTCGGATCCTTGGTCTGCAGCGTGAGGACTCCGTTCGAGGCGTCGGGACCGTATAGCGCCGACCCCGGACCGATCAGGACCTCGACGCCGGCCAGGTCGACCTTCGGGATCGTGGTGAAGCCGCCGACGGGGAGGCCGTTCTCGGGGAGGACACCGATGCGCCCATCCTCCATCATCAGCATGCGATTGTTGAACGACGAGTTGAAGCCGCGCGCATTGATGGCCACCGACGTGACGCCCACCTGGATGAAGTCGATCCCCTTCACCTCCTTGAGCGCCGGGGCGAAGGAGTTGCCGACGGAGTTGGCGATCTGCGCCGCCTCCAGCCGCGTGACGGTGGCCGGCGCGTCGGTGAGCTTCTCGACCCGGCGCGACGCCGAGATCACGACCCCCCCCAGCTGCAGCGGCGCCGCCTCGAGCGTCACGTCGACCTCGGTCGCCCCCCCGGCAGTGACCGACACGCCCGCCACCTCGCGCGCACGACTGCCGATGCGCTGCACCCGCAGGGTGTACTGCCCCGTCGGGACGTTGGCGATCGCATAGCGGCCGTTGGCGTCGGTGAAGGCACCATGCCGCGTCCCCACCACGCTCACGCTCGCGTTCTCGAGCGGACGCCGCGCCGAATCCGACACGGTCCCCACGATGCGCCCACCCTGTCCCTGAGCGGCAAGCGGGATCGCTGCCACGATGGCCAGAACGATCAGGACTCGCCGCACCTCACGTGTCACTCTCATCGGATATGCCTCCTTCGGGAGATTTCTCGTCCTGCTTCCGGCCGGCTGGGCACTCGCCCTCCGTCCCCGACACCATCCGGCTCGCGCCGGACCTTCATCGGCCGTCGCCGGCCGCCTCGTCAGGCACCAGCACCAGCGCCTCGCCCTCGATCACCAGCTCGCCTCGCTGGTTGCGGCAGGTGGTCAGCAGTCGCGCTCGCCGCTTCCCCTCATTCCATTCCAGGACCTCCACCCGCGCGGTCACCGTGTCGCCGATCCTGACCGGCCGCGTGAACTTGAGCGTCTGCGACAGGTAGATCGCGCCGGGGCCCGGGAGCCGCATGGCGATGCACGCCGAGATGAAGCCCGCCGACAGCATGCCATGGGCGATGCGCCCGCCGAAGCGCGACGCCGAGGCCCGCACCTCGTCGACGTGCGCGGGATTGAAGTCTCCGGTGATCCCCGCGAAGAGGGTGACGTCACTCTCCGTGACGGTCTTGCTGAACTCCGCGGTCTGTCCCACCTGCAGCGTGGCCATCGGCATGGTCATGTGTCCATCACGAAGCGAATGTCGTCGGCGAGCGTGGCCGCCGCGGAGTCGCGCGTGAGCCACGAGACCGCGAAGAAGACCAGGAGCGAACTCACCAGGGCCAGGGCAGTGGCGGTCACCCCGGCCGGGAAGGTGAAGACCTTGAGGTAGGCCAGCGTCTCGAACACCAGCGTCACCACCAGCCCCGTGGCGATGGAGGCGATCGCGCCGGCGCGCGTCGCCCCGGCCCAGTTGAGCCCGATGGCCAGCGACGGGACGAGCGTCGAGGCAAACAATCCCCAGCCGAAGATCCCGAGGAAGGCGACGAGCGTCCCCGAGAGGCTGGCCACCACGGTGGCGGCCAGCGAAATGGCCACCGTCGACACCCGCCCCCAGAACAGCTCGTTCCGCACCCGCCGCCCGAGGGCCAGCGGGAGGTCGTGCGTGAGGGCGGCAGCGCCGACGCTCATGAACGAGTTCACGGTGCTCATGATGGCCGCCGCGACGCCGGCAAAGACCACCGCCGACAGCAGCAGCGGCGTGAAGCCGAGCAGGAACGTCGGCGTGGCGTCGTCCGCCCGGGCCAGCGGGGCGATCTCCCCGCGCACCACCAACGCCTTGACCGCCAGCCCGACCCCGATGAAGAGGAGCTGGCTGATCACGATCGCCCATCCCATGATCAGCGGGTACCACTTGAGCTTCCGCGGGTCGCGCAGCATGTAGAACTTGTGCACCACGTGCGGCTGCCCTAACGACCCGATCCCGAAGACGAAGAAGAACGAGAGCGCGGCAAGCGGGGTCATCTTCCCCCAGGGGGCCAGGAAGGGGGCATCGGCAGGGAGGATCGTCGCGGCGAAGCCCGCTTCCCCCCCGCCCACCTTGAGCGTGTACACGAAGACCAGGACCGACGCGGCCGCCATCACCCCCCCCTGGAAGAGGTCGGTGTACACGCCCGCCAGGATCCCCCCCGACACCGAGTACGCCAGCGTGATCGCCATCCCGATCCACAGCCCCGCCGTGAGCCCGGTGCCGAAGATCGCGTCGATCACCAGGCCGAGCGCCAGGATGTTGGTCGCCATGTAGCCGACGATCGCCACCAGCATCGCCACCGCCGAGAGCCCGCGGGCCAGTCGGGAGTCGAAGCGCGCGTCGATGGCATCGGGGACGGTGATGAGCCCGCGCAGCTCCCCGAGCAGCCGGACGCGCTTGGCCATGGTCCACGCGCCTAACGTACCGGTCACGCCGATGGGGAGGATGATGAAGACCGCGCCCAGCCCCAGCGTGTACACCAGCCCCGGACCGCCGATGAAGGCGAAGCCGGACAGCGTCGCGGCCATCGCCGCGATCGCCATCGTCCAGAGGCCGATCCCCTGCCCGGCCACGAAGAAGTCGCTCGCGCTGTGCGTCCGGCGCGCGGCCCAGACGCCGATCCCGGCGACGATCGCGAAGTAGACCAGCGCGACGGCGACGATCGTCGGCTGCGCCGGCAGCGCGAGCGCCCCTCCCTGGAGCAGGGCATCGAGGGTCGGCGCCATCAGGGCTCGCCCCTCCCGTGGCGCGCGGCGTGCTCCGCCGCCAGCTCGCGCACGCGCGCCAGGTCCTCCTCGCGCAGCGTCATGTCGTCGAAGGTGCGGGCATAGGCCAGGGGGAGCACGATCAGCGGCACGAGCCCGATCCCGTACAGGACGAGCGCCGCGCGTACGGGGAGCCCGAGGACGACGAGCGACCCGCTCCCCTCCTGCGGGAGGAGGAGGGCGGCGCCGAAGCCCGCGACGATCACGACGAACGTGATGGCCAGCGGGATCGCGATCCGTCCCACGCCACCGTTGCGGCGCACCGCTCCCAGCACCATCAGCGACACCACCATCGTCGCCAGCCCCGCGACCATGCACCACGCCCCCCATTCCGTCCCGCCGGGGAGGAAGGCGGACAGGTAGGCGGCGGCGATGCCGCACGTCGCGCAGAACGTCGCGCCGATCGCGACCCGTCTCGTCATGGGGATTCCTCGTACAGCGCGTCGATGAGCGCGGCATGGCGCGATGCCACCGCGGCGCGCCGCACCTTGAATGTCGCGGTGAGCTCTCCCGCCTCGACGGTGAGGGGATGCGGGAGGATGGCGAACGTGCGCACCTGCTCCGGGCGCGAGACGTCGGCGTTCACGCGCGCCACCTCGCGCCCGATCGCCTCGCGCAGCGCGGGGTGGCGGACCAGCGACGCGGCGTCCCCGGCGATCCCCCGGGCACGCTGCCACTGCGTCACGAGCGGCCAGCGGGGGGCGATGAGGGCGACCAGGTAGGGGCGTCCCTCGCCGTGCACGACCGCGTGCTCGATGAGTGCCCCCTCGCACAGGCGTGCTTCCAGCGGGAGCGGCGCCACCTTCTTCCCGTTGGAGAGCACGATCATCTCCTTCGACCGCCCGGTGATCCGGAGGAAGCCCTCGGCGTCCAGCGTCCCGAGGTCGCCGGTGTGGAGCCACGCGCCGTCGTCGGTGAACGCCGCCGCCGTCTCGGCGTCGCGCCGGTGGTATCCCGAGAAGGTGAGCGCCGAGCGGCGCACCTGCACCTCGCCGTCAGGGGCAATCCGGAGCGTGGTCCCCGGCATCGGGAGCCCCACCGCGTCGTGCCGGTACCGCTCCGGGCGGTTGAAGGCGACGCACAGGTGCTCGGTCTGCCCATACGCCCCCAGGACGGTGACACCGCACGCGTCGAGGTACTCCGCGACTTCCGCCGGGAGCGCCGCCCCGCCCGACGTCGCCAGCCGCAACGCCGGGCCGAAGTGGCGCTCCAGGACCGGGGCGATCACCGCGCGCTCCGCGCGCCACCGCCCCTCCAGCGACGCCGGCACGGCCTCCCCCCGCTGCCGCAGGCGCGCGCGCTCCCGCCCCAGCGCCAGCGCCGCATCCCACCGCGCCGCCACCGCCGCCGTGACCTCGCCGCGCGCGGCCAGGAGCCGCTCGTAGACCTTCTCGAAGTGCCGCGGCACGCCGCCGAACAGCGATGGGGCCACCGCCACCCCGGCGTCCCAGATGTGTGCCGGGTCGCCCACCAGCGTCGCCGGCATCCCGCAGGCAATGCGCGTGTGGAGGCCGAATATCCGCTCGGCGGAGTGGCAGAAGGGGAGGAACGAGAGCGCGGAGTCGCCGCTCGTCAGGCCGAGCGTGTCGCGCACCGACTGCGCCGACGCCAGCACCGTGCGGTGCGAAAGGCGCGCCCCCTTGGCCACCCCGGTCGACCCGGACGTGTAGATCAGCATCGCGATGTCGTCGGGGCGAAGTGCCGCCATCCGCCGGGCAACGTCGCCGTCCGCCCCCGCCCCGCGCGCCTCGCGTCCATCGGCGACGAACGCCGCCCACCCCGTCTCGCGCACCGCCGGGGCGGCGGGATCGCGCAGCAGGGCGGGCGCCACGTCGGCCACGACCAGGAGGGGCGAGGCCAGCCCCTCCGCCGCCTGGCGCGCCTTGTCCAGCTGCGCCGGCGTGTCGACCACGAGGACCGCCGCCTCGGCGTCGAGGAGGAGCTCGCGCAGCTGCGACGCCGACGCCGTCGGGTAGATCCCGACCGTCACCATCCCCGCCTCGAGCGCCCCCAGCTCGGCGAGGGGCCAGAGGATCGTGTTCCCGGCCAGGATCGCGACCGTGGCGCCCGGCGTGCCGCCAGCCGCAACAAGGGCCGCCGCCACGTCGAGCGCCCCCTCGCGCCACTCGCGCCAGCTGAGCCCCCTCGCCACCCCGCCCGTCGCCGGGTCGTACTCGCCCAGGGCCCGCGCGTCGCCCGAGGCCGCGACACGGTCGCGGAACAGGACCGGGACGGTGCCGTCGAGCCGCATCACCTCCCCTCCGCACGGCCCGGGCGCCACTCGAGCGCGACGCACCCCATCGCCAGCCCCGCACCCGACCCCGTCATCATCACCAGGTCGCCCGCAGCCACGCGCCCCGCGCGCACCGCGTCGTCGAGCGCCATCGGGATGCACGCCGCCCCCGTGTACCCCCACTTCCCCATCACCGTGTGTGCCCTGTCCATCGGGACCCCGAGCTGCTCCATCACGACGCGGATCGTCGAGAGGTTCACCTGCGTCCACAGCCAGAGGTCCACCTGCGCCACCTCGCGTCCGGCGCGCGCCAGGACGGACCGCACGATGCGCGGCCACCCCTCCTCGTTCACCTCCTTCGGGTACTTCTGCACGAAGCGCAGCTTGTTGCGCACCCCGTGGCGCAGCACCTCCTCGGTGATGGGCTCCTTCGTCCCGCCGGCGAACACCCCCATCCCCTCGCAGTAGCGCCCGTCGGCAAACAGTTCGCTGGCGAGCACGCCGGGACGATCGCTCGCCTCGATCACCGTGGCGCCGGCGCCGTCGGCGAAGATCGTCGCGGTCTTCTTGTCGTGCAGGTCCAGGAACCTGGACATCGCGTAGGCCGCCACGACGAGGATGCGTGCGTACCGCTCGTCGGCGCGGATGAACTTGGCGGCGATGTCGAGGGCGGTGACGTAGCCGGCGCAGCCGCAGTTCACGTCGAAGGTCCCGGCACGCCTGGTGCCCAGCCGGCCGTGCAGCACCGACGAGGTGGCGGGCGAGATGTACTCGGGGGTGTCGGTAGCGACGATGAGGAGGTCGATGTCGGCGGCCGTGAGCCCCGCGGCCGCCAGCGCCTGGCGCGCCGCCGGGACGCACAGGTCGACCGTGGACTCGTCAGGCGCGCAGAAGTGTCGCTCGCGAATTCCCAGCGTCTCCGACACGAAGGGGTCCACCGGCACGCCGAGGATGCGCTCCAGCTCGGCGTTGCGCACGACGCGCGCGGGGACGTGGCTCCCCGTCCCCGTGATGACGGCGTGGCGCACGGCGTGGCGCACGACGTGGCGCACGGCGCTCATGCGCCCTCCGGCGCGGGGGCGGTCGTCCCTCGTGGCACGAGGCGCACGGGGAGCGGACGCCCCTGCTGGCCGCCAGCCGCAACCGCCTCGCCCGACAGCTCGCGGATGAGGAGGCGGGCCGCCCGTGCCCCCAGCTCGCGCGCGGGGATGGCGATGGTGGTGAGCTCCGGGGTCACCAGCTGGGCCAGCTCGATGTCGTCGCATCCCACGACCGAGACGTCTCCCGGGACGGCGACACGCGCCCGGGCGCACGCCTTGAGCGCCCCGAGCGCGACGAGGTCGTTGGCGCAGAAGACGGCGGTGGGGCGCGGGCGAACGGCGAGCAGCTCGCGCATTCCGCGCATTCCGCCGGCCACGGTCGCGCTCGCGCGTCGCAGGCATGGCGACTCCAGCGTCACGCCGGCCGCGCGCAGCGTCCGGGTGAAGCCGCGCTCCCGCAACCGGAAGGCACTGGCGTCGACGGCTGGCCCGATGAAGGCGAGTCGCCGGTGGCCGAGCGACAGGAGGTGGCGCGCCGCCTCCTCCCCGGCGCGCTCGGCGTCGCTCACGATGCCGGGATAGTGCTCCAGGGCCTCGTCCACCAGGACGACGTTGATCCCGGACAGCGCCTCGGGTGTCAGCGCCGCCGCGCCGACGGCGTCGAGGATCACGCCGTCGATCTGCCGCGACTTGAGGGCGTCGAGGTGATCTTCGGCGGAGGTCTCGCCGGCCTCGCACAGGAAGACGGCGTAGCCCGCCTTGGCGGCCACCTTCTCGGCGCCGCTGACCACCGCCGCGAAGAATGGGTTGGCGAGATCGGGGACGACGACGCCCAGGGCGAAGGACCGGCGCCTGACGAGCCCCTGCGCCAGGACGTTCGGGCGATATCCCAGCTCCTCGGCGGCCCGCAGGACGCGCGTGCGGGTGGCGGCGGAGACGCGCGCCTTGGGGTTCCCCGACAGGACCTGGGAGACCGTGGGCTGCGAGACGCCGGCGCGGGCAGCGACGTCATGCGCCGTAGCGCGCGCGGATGGCTTCTGGGGGGTAGTCACAGGCGCGCTAATACGTATTAGCACGTCGAATCTGTCAAGACTCAGCTTCGAGTCGCTCCCCCATCCGGCCTATTGCTGCCGGGCGAAACGCGCAACGGAGAGCCAGCTTGAGCGCTAATTTTGCGCCACTTACGCGCCACTTACCACACTGTTACACGCCAGTAGACGCTCAACTACGCGATTACGCCGGCACCCTCGCCGAGGACGCGCCCGCCGGCTTCGCGCGTGCCCTTGCCCGTGCTCGCCACACGCGCCACCCCAGGAGCGATGCGAAGACGATCCCGAAGAGCGCGGGTTCGGTCACATCCTTCTTCACGGACATCCAGTAATGCACCAGCCCGAGGACGGCGCTGACGTAGACCAGCCGGTGGATCGCATTCCAGCGCCGGTTCCCGAGGCGACGGATCCACCCCTTGGTCGACGTCACGGCGAGCGGGACCATCAGGGCGAGCGCGGTCATCCCGATGGTGATGTACAGGCGCTTCGCCACGTCCTCGATCATGTCGCGCCAGGTGAGCTCCACGTCGAGGACGGCGTAGATCACCAGGTGCGTGCACGCATAGAAGAAGGCGAACAGCCCGAAGGTGCGGCGGTAGCGGATCAGCCATCCCTGTTGCAGCAACCGCACCGCCGGCGTGATGGCGAGCGACAGCGCGAGGAAGCGGAGCGTCCACTTCCCCGTGAAGTGCTCGCCCTCCTTGATGGGGTTGGAGCCCAGGTAGCGCGTCCCGGTGAAGAAGTCCGACGCCAGGGCTCCGGCGACGAAGACGAACGGCAGGAGCGACAGCGCGAAGACGAGCGCCGGGAGCCAGCGAGGGTGTCGCACGCCGGCTCAGTAGAACTTCCGCAGGTCCATCCCGCCGTACAGCGACGCCACCTGCTGCGCATACCCGTTGAACATCAGCGTGTCGCGCCGCCGGAACTCGCCGATGCGCCGTTCCTTGGCCTGCGACCAGCGCGGGTGGTCGACCGTGGGATTCACGTTGGCGTAGAAGCCGTACTCGCCCGGGTTGGCCACGTTCCACGCCGTCTTCGGCATCGTTTCCGTGAAGCGGATCTTCACGATCGACTTGCAGCTCTTGAAGCCGTACTTCCACGGGACGACGTGACGGAGCGGCGCCCCGTTCTGGTTGGGGAGCATCTTCCCGTAGACTCCGACGGCGAAGATCGTGAGCGGGTGCATCGCCTCGTCCAGGCGCAACGCCTCGACGTACGGCCAGTCGAGGATGGGCGAGCGCTGCCCCGGCATCTGCTTGGGGTCGAGCAGCGTGGTGAACTCCACGTATTTCGCCGAGCCTAACGGCTGCACGCGCTTGATGAAGTCGGCCATCGGGAAGCCGAGCCACGGGATCACCATGGACCAGGCCTCGACGCAGCGGTGGCGGTAGATCCGGTCCTCGAGCTTGTGCGGCTTGAGGAAGTCCTCGAGCGCGTAGCGCCCCGGCTTGGCGACGAGCCCCTCGACCGCCACGCTCCACGGCTTGGTGCGGAACTTCTGCGCGTGGTCGGCCGGGTCGCTCTTGTCGGTCCCGAACTCGTAGAAGTTGTTGTAGCCGGTCACGTCCTCCCATGGCGTGAGCTCGGGCTTGAGCTCCGCGCCGCCGATGCTCGTCCCCTGCTGCGGCGGTTGCGCCCGCGCGTCGCGTGAGGCGAGCGCCATTCCGGCGATCCCGAGGCCGAGGAGCCCCGCGTCCTTGAGGAATTGCCGGCGGTTCTCGTAGTGCGACTCGCTGGTGATCTCGGATGGGGCGATGGGGAGGGCGTCGGGAGTGCGCAGGAGCATGGGAGGGACGACGAGGGGCGGGAGAGAAGCGGGAGTGGAGCGGAAGAGGAGCCGGAGAGCGGCGTACGACGATGGGCGTGAAGGGACGTACCGCGGGAGCCGGCGGGAGGTTCCTCGGCGCCTTCCTCTCGTCAACGATCGAGAGGGGGCGAGGGTTCGCGCGCGAACCCGTCACCCCCTCTGGAGTTCGAACAGGCGCCGCAGGTGCCGCGCCGCCCACGACGGTGGCCGGGGCGGGCGGCTCCGCCGGCTACGGCGTGGGCGGCTTGAGCTCGTACTGGGGCGGCGGCTCGATGCCCAGCAGGTGCTTCACGAAGTAGTCCCAGGTGCGACGCACCCAATACGCCTCGCCGGCGTAGCCGTGGTTGCGATTGGGCATCACCACGAGGTCGAAGTCCTTGTTGTGCTTGATGAGCTCGTCGATGAGGAGCTGCGTCGAGACGGGGTGCACGTTGTCGTCGAGCGTCCCGTAGGAGAGGAGGAGCTTCCCCTGGAGGTTCTTCGCCAACCGCCAGTTGGACTGCGAGTCGAAGGTGTCGACGGTGTCGCTCAGCTGGCGCCGCAGCCCCTGGTACTTCTCGCCCCAGGTGAAGTCGTAGCTGCGGTTGTCGTGGTTCCCGGCCGACGAGACGGCGACCTTGAAGAAGTCGGGGTAGCGGAGGATCGCGTCGGTCCCGGAGAAGCCGCCGCCGGAGTGGCCGTAGATCCCGACGCGCCCCAGGTCCACCTGCGGGTGGCGCGCCGCCAGCTGCTTGATGGTCGCGATGTGGTCGGGGAGGCCGTTGTCGCCCATGTTGCCGTAGTAGGCATCGTGGAAGGCCTTCGACCGCCCCGGGCTGCCTAACGCATCGACCTGCACCACGAAGAAGCCGAGCTCGGCGAGGGCGTTGGCCGCGCCGCCGGGGCGGGAGGCGAACTGCCGCTGTCCGATGGCCCCCACCTGCGGCCCCGGGTAGATGTAGTCGATGATGGGGTAGGACTTCGTCGAGTCGAAGCGGGCCGGGCGCCAGAGGAGTCCGCGCAGCTCGGTCACCCCGTCGCGGGCGCGCACGGTGAACGGTTCGGGGGGGCGATAGCCCGCCGCCACCAGGCGCGAGATGTCGGCGGCCTGGATCTCCTTCACCACCGTCCCGTCCAGGCGCCGTAGCAGCGAGACCGGGGGGCGCTCGGGGCGGGCCACCACGTCCACGAGGTAGCGGCCGCCAGGCGCAACGGTGACCTCGTGGTCGGCGTCCTCCTTCGTCAGCAGCTCCACGGCGGAGCCGTCGAGGCGGGCGCGGTACAGGTGCCGGAAATACGGGTCGCGCCCCTCCTCGCGCCCGCGCGCGGTGAAGTACGCATACCGTTGCACCTCATCGACCCACACCAGGTCGCTCACCATCCAGTCGCCGCCGGTGATGCGGTTCTTCACCGCCCCGGTGGCCCCGTCCACCAGGTACAGGTGCCCCCACCCGTCGCGCTCCGACCACCAGACGAACTCGCGCCCCCCGCCCACCGGACGCCAGTTGGGGATGCCCCCCGAGTTCTGGTTGGTCTCCACGAACGTCTTCGAACGCTCGGTGAGGATCGTGCGCGCCGTGCCGCTGCGGGCGTCGGCCAGGACGAGCGAGAGCTCGTCGAAGCCGCGCTTCCCCGCCGTGAACGCCACGGCGTCATTCGTCGCCCAGCGCACGTCCTTCCAGACGGTATCGGTCGCCAGCCAGCAGCACGAGGTGTTGACCGCGTCCATCGCCGGCACGCCGAGCTTCACCGCGCGGCGTCCCTCCACGTCCAGGACGTACAGGTCGTAGCGCGGGATCACCGAGTCGCCGGGGAGAGCATAACGATACGAGTGGAGGATCGGGGCGGGATTCTTCGTCTCCAGCAGGTGCATCAGGCGCACGTTGCGCTGGTCCCACTTGTGGGTCACCAGGCGCCTCGAGTCGGGCGACCAGAGGACGTAGGGACGCAGCTCGACCTTGTTGCGGACGACGGTGACCTGCTGGCAGCAGCCGATGTTCGCCAGCCCGTATCCCCAGTCGGGCGTCCCGTCGGTCGTCAGCTGCACCTCCTCGCCCCCGCCCGCCGGGCGCACGTAGATGTTCCCCGCGCGCTCGGTGGCGATCCACTTCCCGTCGGGCGACCTCACCTCGCTCGCCTTGTCGACCGCCGTCGTATCGGGGCCGGTGCAGGCGTACGTCGTGACGTCGCACGTCCAGGACTTCCCCTTGGACACGGCGAAGCGGATCGCCTTCTCGCCGTCGACCCAGGTGAACTGGGTGAAGGGGAGCTTGCCCGCGTCGTACGACGTGTCGGCCGCCTGCGACAGCGCGGCCGCGAGGCGCGCATGGTCGAAGGCGGGGCGCCGCGTCCCGGTCGCCATCTCGACGACCACGAACTCCCACCCCTTCGCCGCGCGGTTGCGGAACCAGAATCGGTCGCCGCTCATCCAGCGCGGGCGCACCGCGTCGTTGGTCACCAGCTCGGTCGCGTTCCACGGCAGGAGCTGCTCGGCCCGCGCATAGTCCGCGCGGGTCCCCTGCGCCTGGACCGGCGCAGCGATGACGGGGAGCATGGCCAGCGCCATCAGGGGCGCCGCCAGGCGATGGATTGGTGCAGTCGTCACGGTGTCGGTCCGGGGTATGGGTGCATGGGATGGAAGGGCCTCGGGTGGGAGTGCCGGCGAGATGGTCAGCGGCTCCAGCGCGCGCTCCACGCCTCGGGGCGGTCGCGCAGGTACTTGTCGAACCAGTCGAGCATCGCGCCGTCGCGTCCCCTCTCGACCGAAGGACGGGAGTTGATCCCGTGGTTCTCGCCCGCCACGCGCACCAGCTCCACCTCGCGCCCCAGCATGCGCAGCGCGGTGAACATCTGCTCCGACTCGGTCGGGACGACGTTGGTGTCGCCGGTGCCGTGCATGAGCAGGAGCGGCGAACGCACCTGGTCGGCGGCAAAGAGCGGGGAACGATCGACGAACACGTCCTTCCGGTTCCACGGGTAGCACCCGGGGCACGTCCCGTCGGTGTAGCTGTAGCCGGAGTTCCCCGCCCCCCAGTAGTTGGCGATGTTCGAGATCCCGGCCAGCGAGATCCCGGTACGGAACAGGGTGGTGCGCGTGTGCAGGTGCATCGTCATGAAGCCGCCGTACGAGTGGCCGAAATTCCCCACCCGGGCGGCGTCCACGAAGCGGTGCTGTTGCAGGAACTGCTGCGTCCCCTCGATGATGTCGCTGGCGGCGGGAAACCCCCAGTCGTTGGCGTGATGGTTGGAGAACGCCTGCCCGTAGCCCGGGGCCCCGGCGGGGTTCGTCATCAGCACCACGTAGCCGTTGGCCGCGAACCAGAGGAGCCGCGCCTCGAACTCCTTCTTCATGGGGAGCGTCCCGCCGTAGTAGTGCACGATCATCGGGTAGCGCGCCGTGGAGTCGAAGGCCGGCGGGAGCCAGTACCATCCCTCGATCTCCTCGCCGCGCGAGTTGCGGAACGACCACGGACGCCAGGTCGGGAGGGCGAGTGGCGCGACGGCGTCGGCGTTAGGCGCGGCGAGCGTCATCGCGCGCCCCGTCGCCAGGTCGATCCGCTGCAGCGCCGGGGGCGTCACCGGCCCCTCCACCGCCGCCACGACCGTCCCCGCGGCCACGTCGAACGCCGACATGGTCTCGCCGGGAAGCGGGACGAGCTCCAGCGTGGTCTTCGCCACCGACGACGGCACCGGTGCCTTCGTCCTGGCCAGGAGCGTCCGCGCCCCCGCGTCCACCGGGACGAGGATCCGCCCGTCCCGCGCGCTCCACACCACCTCCGAGCACCCCAGCCCTGCCCCTACCGACGGGACGAATCCTTCGCTGAGGTGCACGAGCGCCGGGCGTTCGAGCGACGTCGCGTACAGCTCGTTCTCGTACACGCTGAACGACGGGTCCTCGCGCTCCACGAGCTCCTTGGCACTGGCGCAGAAGGCGAGCGCCTTCGAGTCGGGCGACCAGGCCAGGGTCGCCGGGGCACTGAAGGCCTCGCGCGTGAGGTCGAGGAGGCGTCGCGTGGCCAGCGTCGCGACGTCGAGCGTCCACAGCTCGGCGCGCAGCCACGGGCGCCCGGCATTCGTGTTCACCGAGCGCGTGAAGGCGATGGTGCGGCCGTCGGGGGAGAGCGCCGCTCCCGCCACGCCGACCGCCGAGTCCCCCACCAGCGTCGTCCGGATTCCCTGCGAGGCGCTCACGGCGTACAGCTGCGTGCGGTAGGGGGAGTCGTCGCCGCGCTGCCACACCTCGGTGAGGCGCGTCATCTCGCCCGGCGTCGGCGGGGCGGACGCCGCCGGGCGCTCCGTCCCGAGGTAGTAGATCCACTCGCCGTCGGGCGACCATCCCACGAGACGTGTCATCGGCTCGCCGCGCAGGAGCTGCGTGGCCGACATGGTCGTGGCGTCCCAGAGCCAGAGGTCGCGGCCGGGCGTGTCGGGGCGATCGGCGGCGGTGAGCACGGCCAGCCGCCGGCCGTCGCGCGACCACGCCGGCGAGGTGGGGGAGCCGCTGCGCAGCTCGGCCAGCACGCGGCCGCTCGCCACCTCGCGCACTTCCATCCAGCCGTTGGCGCGATCCGCCGCGAGGTCGCGCGCACGCATCGACACGGCGACGCGGGTGGCCGTGGGATCGAGGGCCACGCCGGCGATGGACGCCATGGCGTGGAGTTCGCGCCAGCTCGGGGCGTGGCGCGGGTCGAGCGATGCCGCGAGCGATCCGCCAGGCGCAACCGGCGTCAGCGCCAGGGCCAGCGCCTCCGCCCCCGCCGAGCGCGCCACGCGCTCCACCATGACGACGTGTGTGCCGCGCGCCAGCGTCACCTGCGCCCCGGTCACCCGTGCGCCGTCGATCCAGACCCGTGGCAGCTCGGCGCTTCCCGCGGGCGTGCCCAGCGTCACCCGCTGCCAGCGGTCGCTGGTGACGTACGCCACCGCATAGGCCAGCGTCCCGCGCGCCAGCGCGGCATTGCCCGCCGTCCAGCGCAGCGGCGCACCCGCCGGGAGCGGCACGCTGCGCCCCTCCGACGGCCACCCCGCATCGGGGCGCAGCCGCAGCGCGCCAAGCGCCGCGGAATCGGAGGTGGCGCTGGCGAAGGGGAGCGTGGCCGGGACGGGCCCCAGCACCAGCCACCGGTCGACCGTGACCTGCGCCCCGGCGTCGCCAGCCGCAATCCCCAGCAGCGACACCGCCACGAAGGCGCCGCACGCGCGCCGCGCCCGACGCCCCCGGCGTTCCCAACGAACCATCCACATGGACTTCACCATTGCAGCTGAGGAGTGCGGTGCCAGGCCAACGGAAACCCCGGGGAACACCGCGCCCCCCGGGGCTCCTCTCGTCTTCTCGTCTTCTACTGTGCTACCACGGCGCCCGGAACGGCTTCCAGAACGGGAAGCCGTCGTCCCAGTCATCCCAGGCCGGCGCGTTCGGGGGGCGTGCCCCGCCGTCGGCCGGCTGCTTGATCTCGTAGTTGTCCGGCGGCACCTGCCCCAGCAGGTGCTCGACGAAGTAGTCCCAGCGACGGCGGATGAAGTAGGGCTCGTTCAGCCCGTGGTTCCGGTTCGGCGCCCACACCATGTCGAACGACTTGTTGGCCTTGATCAGCTCGTCGACCACCTGCACGGTCATCGCCGGATGCACGTTGTCGTCCATGTCGCCGTGCATCAGCATGAGCTTCCCCTGCAGGTTCTTCGCCATCGTCTTGTTGGCCGACGTCTCGAAGTTGTCCGTCTTGCGGAGCGTGTCCTTCTTCATCAGCCCCTGGTACTTCTCGGCCCAGTAGATGTTGTAGCTGCGGTTGTCGTGGTTCCCGGCGCCGCTCACGGCGACCTTGAAGAACTCGGGGAAGCGCAGCATGGCATCGGTGGAGGCGAAGCCGCCGCCCGAGTGACCGAAGATCCCGACCTTGTCGGTGTCGATGAACCCGTAGCGCGCCCCCAGCTGCTTGATGGCGGTGATGTGGTCGGGGAGGCCGTTGTCGCCGAAGAAGCCGTAGTAGTTGTCGTGGAACACCTTGGAGCGGAGCGGCGTCCCCAGGTGATCGAGCTGGATGACGACGAAGCCCAGCTCCGCCAGGGAGAACGGCTCACCGCCGTTCTTGAAGTCCCACCGCCCCACCGACCCGACCTGCGGCCCGGGGTAGATATGGGTGATGATCGGGTACTTCTTCGTGGAATCGATGTTGGGCGGGAGGTAGAGCAGCCCATAGATGTCGGTCACGCCATCGCGGGCCTTCACGCTGAACACCTGTGCCGGGCGCCAGCCGACCTCCTTCAGCCGCGAGACGTCCGCCTCCTCGAGCTTCCGGATCACCGCGCCCGTCGCCGCGCTGCGCAGCACGGTCACCGGCGGCGCCTCGACGCGCGAGTACGTGTCGACGAAGTACTTCCCGCTGGGGCTGAACGAGACAACGTGGTGTCCGTCCTCGGGCGTGAGCAGCGTGACGTTGCCGCCATCGTAGCTCGTGCGGTAGAGCTTCGGGTAGTAGAGGAATCCATCGCGTCCCCGCGCCGTGAAGTACACCTGGCGCGCGGTCTCGTCGACGTATGCGATCTGCCCCACCTGCCAGGCGCCCGACGTCAGCTGCGCCTTGGGCTCCGGCGCCAGCGACATGCCGCCGTTGCCGTTGGTCGAGGCGACGCTGGCGACCCCTGCCCCGTCGAAGCGATAGAGGTGCCCCCACCCGTCGCGTTCCGACCACCAGAAGGCGTCCTTCAGGTCCTTGGTGACGTAGAAGGAGCCAGGGTCCTGCGGGTTGGAGATCTCGACGTAGGTCTTCCCGGTGTCACGGGCAATGACGCGGGTGGCGCCAGTGGCCGCATCGACTTCGGCGAGGTAGGCCGCCTTGGAGCCGCGCATCAGCCACGAGACGTGGACCTTCTGCGAGTTCTCGGCCCACGCCGAGTCGCGCACCGACCCGCCGATCGAGAGGTTGTTGGGGCGCACCGGGAGCTGCGCGACGACGTTCGCCTTGCTCGCGACGTCGACGACGTGGATGCGCGGGTACGGGACCGCGGTGTCGCCGGGGAGGGCGTACGGCTGGGAGTAGTGCTTGGGGCGCTGTGGCGTGTACGAGATGTAGTGCATGTGCTCCACGTACCGCTCGTCCTGGCGCATCACCGCGATCCGCTTCCCGTCGGGTGACCAGCGGAGGTTGGGACGCTGCGGCTGCGGGCGCTGCAGCTGGCTGGGGCGCGGCATGGTGATGCCGTAGCTGTTGTACGCCACGCCGTCCGTCGTCAGCTGCACCGAGTCGCGCTTGGTGGCCCGGTTGCGGATCCACAGGTTGTGGTTGGAGATGAACGCCTCGAGCGACTTGTCGGGCGACGCCACGAAGGGAACGTCGCTGGGGAGCGTGTCACCCGCCACGCACCGGTAGGTGGCGATGTTGCAGGTGAAGCGCTTGCGCACCGCGTTGAACTCGATCTCCGACTCGTTGACGCCGTCGTTGCCGAAGCGGAAGGTCTGGAAGGGGAGCTTGTTCCCCTCGAAGGCGGTGTCGGCGGCGGCCGTCATGGCCTGCGCCAGCTTCACGTGATCGAAGAGGAGGCGGCGCGCATTGGCCACCGGGTCCACCAGGACGAACTCGGCGCCCGTGGCGGTCTTGTTCCGGTACCAGAAGCGGTTGCCGTCCTTCATCCACTGCGGCTGCACCTGGTCGCCGCTCACGAGGCGGTCGGTGTTCCAGTTGAGGAGCTGCTCGGCGCGCGAATAGGTGACCTGCGCCGCCAGGGGCCCGGCAGCCAGCAGGAGGGCCGGCGCGACGAGGCGGAGGACGCGTGATGTCATGAGGGAGAGACTCCAGATGAGGGCAAAGGCGTTACGCGGAGCGGCAGGGCTCCGTTGTTCGGCACCCGTGGCGGCCATGGGCCGCGCTCAGGGCACGACGCGCAGCGTCGCGCGCATGCCGGGCTGGTTGTACTTGCACTGGTAGGCGTGCACCCCGGGGACGGTCGCCACCCAGATGTAGGATTGCGTACTCTGCAGGTCGCCCGAGTCGTTCCAGGGGCCGCCGGTGACCGTGTGCACCTTGATGCCCACGTTGTACCAGCAGACGATCGTCCCCAGCTTGACCACGGTCTCGCCGTTCTCGGCGCCGTCGGGCTGCAACTGGTAGAAGTCGTCGCCGCAGTAGATCTCGACCTGGTTCTGGTTGAAGGTGCCGCGCTGGATGCGCACCGCGAGCGTGGTGACCTTCCCCGCCTGCACCGTGAACTTGATGGGGTGCTGGTACGGCTCCGGGACGATCGCCTGCCCCGCCGCCTGGAAACGGATCTGGTAGTCGCCGGGAGGGAGGTCCTTGTAGCGGAACCTCCCGGCCCCGTCGGGGGTCACGGTGATCCCCACGTGCTGCCCGCTCGGGTACATGAGGATGAGGGTGCCGAAGTTGGCCTGTGGCGTCCCCTGCACGTCGGTCACGACGCCCTCCACCAGCCCGGCGGTTGCCGGCGGGGCGGTCGCGTCACCCTGGCCGCCGCACCCGTCCACGGCCAGCGACAGGACGCCGACCGCGAACCCCATCACGCGCACGAATTCCCTGCGCGTGTATCCGTCGCGCGCGGCGCCGTCCCCCCGCGCCGCGCCCTGCTCGTCAGATGCAAACATCGCCGGCATCCTTCCCGCCGCGAGGGCGGGGCGTGCGACGGGGGGCGGGGCGTTGCGCCCCGCCCCCCGTCCTGTATCCACCGCCGCTCAGGAAATCTTCGGGCAGGTGGCCTCGCCTTCCTTCATGCTCGGATTGGCCAGGATCTCGTTGCGCGACAGCGGAAGCATCGTCGCGCGGTTCGTGCCGAGCTCCGCCCCCACCAGGTTGAACCGGTGCAGGTCGTACGCCCGCTGCCCCTCGACGAACAGGACCGCCATGCGCTCGTTCAGCAGCGCCTTCTGCGCGTCGGCGGCGTTGGCGGGCACCGGAATCGGCGCGAGGCCGACCGCCGTACGCTCGACGTTGAGCTTGGCCGCCATGTTCGCGAAGTCGCCCTTCCGCATGTAGACCTCGGCGGCGATCAGGTTCATCTCCTTCGAGCTGACCATCGGCTGGTCGGCGCCGCGATCGCTGTACTTGGTGATGCCGTAGTACGCGAAGCGGTTGTTCACCCCCAGCTCCCCTTCCTTGCGCGTCACCGCCATGCGCGGATCGGGCTTGGTGGGGTCGTACCAGTCGGCCAGGTAGCCGGTGGTGTAGCCGGCGTTGTTGAACGTCCCGAGCACCCGGTTGTGGTACTTGCGGCGCAGCCCACCCGAGCGGTTGCGATTCTGGTGGAACTGGTTGCCGGTCCAGCTCTGCTGCACGCCGGCCGCCTCGGCGTAGATCGCGTCCTTGTGGAAGCCCGCAGGGATCGCCAGCGCGTCGGCGAGCGCCGCATCGTAGTTGCCGGCGAACAGGTTGGCGCGCGCGCGGCTGGCCTGGATGACCGGGACCCACTTGGCCTTGTCGGCCGCGGGGAGTCCGTTGGCCAGCGCCAGCGCCGCCGTCAGCTTCGTCACCGCCTGCGGGAAGAAGGCGGTGTTGGGCGAGCGCGGCCCACCCTGCGTGAGCGGCCCCTCGCAGAACGACATCCCGAGGAAGAGGTCGGCGAAACCGTCCACCCACGACACCTGCGTGAGGAGCGGGCTGGTGTTCGCGGCATTCCCGAGCACGGTCTTGATCCGCTCGGCGGCGCTCTGCGCGGCGTACCGGGCGCGAAGCACGTTGTCCTGGGTCCCGGAGAAGGAGCCCGTGGTGGCCCAATCGCCACGCACGCGTCCCTCCGAGATGTCTTCCCAGTCGATCCACGTCGAGGTGGACTCGACCTCGTCGCCGAGGAGCGACGTCATGACGATGACGTCGTCGACGGACTGCTGCAGCGACCCTTCGGCGCCATCAGCGACGTTCTTGATGATGACGGGGTCGTTCAGGTCCTCGTTGCCGAAGGCCTGCGGGTCCTCGACGTCGAAGACCCCGCTGCACCCCGCCGCGAGGAGCACGGCGGCCGCCACGCGACCAAACTGTCTGAAGCGATTCATCGGTGTCATGGCTTAGAACCTCGTGCGAATCTGGAGTCGGAACTGGCGGGGCGCCGGCTGCGCGAGGAAGCCGCTGTTGATCGTGTACGAATCCGCGCCAGCCCAGTTCATGTTCGGGTCGACGCAGTTGCAGTCATCCCACCACATCAGGTTCTGCCCGGCCAGCGAAACGCTCGTGCGCCCGGTCTTGAACATCGAGCTGATGTTCGCCGGCACCTGCCACGTGAGCGAGAGCTCGCGGAGGCGGACGTTGTCACGCTTGTCGTAGTGCGACAGGATGCTCGACCACTGGTAGATCGAGTCGGCCTTGAAGGTGCGCTCGCCGTTGGGGCCCAGCGCCGAGAGGTACTCGTCGGAGCCGCCCTGCCGGATGCGATACGGACGGTCGCCGTTGCTGAACCAGGCGCCCTTCTCCATCGAGATGAGGCCGTACAGCGAGAACGAGCCCCAGCGGATCGTGTTCGACCACGAGCCGTTGAAGGTCGGGAGCGGCGGGCCGAAGTACTCCTGCGACGCGGTGCGCGTGGTGGTCGGGCACCCCCAGCTCTGCATCGGCTGGCCGGCGCACGTGGTGCCGGTGGTGACGACGCTGAAGCCGTTCGGCTTCTGCCCCCACACGCCCTGCACCGGATAGCCCACGCGGATCGCCGTCCCCGGGAGCGTGACGCCGCCCAGGTCGAGGACGTTGTTCTTGTTGCCGTCGACGTTGATGCCGGTCGACCAGTCGAAGCGGGCGCGCGAGACGACGAGGTACTTCACCGACGCCTCCCACCCCTTGTTCTCGAGCGCGCCGATGTTCACGCGCTGCGCCTGGCTGAAGCCCTGCGACGGCGCGAAGGCGCGGCTCACGATGGCATCGGTCGTCTTGGAGTAGTACTGCGACGCCTCGATCCCGACGCGGTCCTCCCACAGCCCGATCTCGAAGCCGAACTCGCGCTCGGTCGTCAGCTCGGGCTTGAGGTCCTTGTTGCCCGGGTTGAGCGGGACGATGCCGGGGACATTCTCGTACACCGGCTGCGCGCCGTAGCTCGTGAACGAATCGAACGGCCCGGGCATCTTGCCGGCCTGGCCAACGGCGCCGCGGACGCGGAAGGCGCTGAACGCCTTGGGCAGGAGTCCCTCGTGCTTCGAGAGGTCGTACGACAGGTCGGCCTTGGGATACTTCTGGAAGCCGTAGTCGGCGCCGAACGCCGAGTTGCCGTCCATGCGGAGGCCGAGCGTCACGAAGAGGCGATCGTTCCAGGCAAAGCGGTTCTGCGCCAGGATGCCGAGGTTGATGGTCTCGGTGAACGCCTCGCCACCGCTGGTGACGGCCGCAGCCGCAACGGTCGAGACACCGGGGCCCGGGAAGGTGTTGCCGACGGCGATGTTGAGCCGCTGCGACTCCCAGAAGCCCTGGCCGCCGAACGAGAAGTTCGACTCGATGTCGAAGGGGAGCTTGTAGTTCAGCGTCCCGAGGTAGTCGACCGTCGTCGTGCGATAGGTGCGGACGCCGATGTTGCGCTGCCCGTTGGTCACCCCCGCCGGACCGAAGGCGCCGGCGTACGGGAAGAAGCGGGACTTCTGCTCGTTCACGGCATCGGTCCCGAAGATGAGGCGATGCGTGAAGTTGGGGTTGAAGGCGTACGAGAGCGTCACGCCACCGGTCCAGCGGTCGGCGTCGCTCTTGGTCTCCATGGTCTGGATGTCCTTCACCGGGACCCACGCCTCACCGTACGGACGGTCCTTCGTGGCGGTGCGCGGGTTGCCGTTGATGGCGTTGCCGAGGAGGGCGGTCCAGTTGTTCCCGGCCTGCAGCTCGTTGATGATGTTGCGCGTGTACGACGAGCGCACCTCGACCGTCCACTTGTCGGTCGGGACGAAGGTCACGTTGGCGCGCAGGTTGGCCTTGCTCTGGTCGTTGGGCTGGATGGAGCCCTCTTCCTTGGAGCCCAACGCCGAGACGAAGTAGGTGGAGCGAGTCGTCCCGCCCTGCCCGCTGACGTCGATGGAGTTGAACGGCCCGTTCTTGATGAGGTTGTTGGCATCCTGGGCCCGCGTGCCATCCGGCCCGGTGAAGCGGGGGAAGGTCTTGGTCGGGAGGTTCTCGCGCAGGCGGTTGAAGCCGGTGCCGAGCCCGAGGTTCCACTGGGTCCGCCCCTCACCGCGCCCCTTCTTGGTGAAGATCTGGATGACGCCGTTGGTCGCCTCGGAGCCGTACAGCGTGGCCGCGGCCGCACCCTTGAGGACCTCGACGCGCTCGATGTCGTTCGGGTTGAGGTCGCTCAGGCGATCGGCCGAGTTGCCGCCCGAGAACGAGCAGCACGCGGTCGACGCCATGCCGGTGGCGGTCGTCCACTCGGTGCCGCGCGAGTCGACGCGCACGCCGTCGATGTAGATGACGGGGCGCTGGTTCAGCGAGAAGGAGGCGATGCCGCGGATGCGCAGATCCTGCGACCCGCCGACGCCACCGCCCACGCCCACCGACCGCACGCCGGTGACCTTGTTGGCCAGCACCGACGAGAAGTTGGTGACCGGCATGATTTCCTGCTGGGCGGCCACGTCCATCGTGCCGAGCGAGGCGCCGATCTTGCGCTTCTCCACCGCGCCCCCCGTCCCGGTCACCACGACCTGCTGCAGCTCCACGGCGGAGGCGGCGAGGGCGAAGTCGAGGCGCGTCGTGTCATTCGCGGCGATGGTCGCCGGCTGGGCCTCCGGGCGGAAGCCGATGCGCGTGACGCGCACGGTGCGCGCCCCGGCCGGGATGCCGCGGAGGAAGTAGCGTCCGGCGTCGTCGGTGTTGGCGCCAAGCGCCGCTTCGCCGACGATCTGGATGCGGGCGCCGCTGATCGGCGCGCCGGACGCGCGATCGGTGACGGTGCCGACCAGCATGCCGGTGGCGTCCTGCGCCGTGGCGGTCACCGGCAGCAGCAACGCCGCCAGCGCCACCAGCCATCTGGTGGTCCTGCGATTTCCTGGAGAACGAGTGGTGGGCATGAAGCCTCCTGTCTTGGGTGCGTCGTGCGGGAGGGCGAGCAGCTCAGGGCGGGACACGGTCACCAACGGGCGGCCGGGGCGGGGAATCCCATACCGCATTCGACCGTGCATTGAGCTTTGCATACAATCGCGGATCGCGCAGCGTAGGTCAATCCAGCCCGGGATAGTTCGCATATCCAACGGGACGAGACGCGACACGCGAGTGTGACGCGGTGAGTCGCCGCTCACCCGGCCACGGGGCTACCTTGCAATCCAGTCCCGAACCCACTCGTCGCATGCTGCCGTCGCTCGCTTCACTCGATCGATCGTTCCTCGGCAACCCGATCGCCGACTGGGTCACCGCCGGCGCCATCGCGGTCGCGATTGGTCTGCTGCTGTACACCGTCAGGCACGTCATCGGCCGCCGCCTCGCCACCCTGGCCAATCGCACCGCCACCCAACTCGACGACGTCGCCTCCGACCTGCTCGGGCGCACCCGCTACTACTTCATCCTCGCCCTCTCCCTGCGTGCCGGATCGCACGCACTCGTCCTTACGCCCTTCGCCCGCGAAGTGCTGGACGACCTCACCAGCATCGCGATCCTCCTCCAGTTCGCGGTCTGGGGGAGCGCGCTCATCAATTTCTGGCTCGCGAAGTGGTCGCGCGGGCGCAATGGGGGCGAAAGCTCGACCTCGGCGACGATCAATGCCATCGGCGTCCTCGCGCGAGGCGTGCTCTGGTCGTTCGTCGCCCTCATCGCGCTCAAGAACGTCTGGAACTTCGACATCGCGGCCCTGGTCACCGGCCTGGGGATCGGCGGTATCGCCATCGCCCTCGCCGTCCAGAACATCCTCGGCGACGTCTTCGCCGCCCTCTCGATCGTCCTCGACAAGCCCTTCGAGATCGGCGATACCATCGCCGTCGACACCGCCGTCGGGACCGTCGAACACATCGGGCTCAAGACGACCCGCATCCGCGCCCTTGGCGGCGAACAGGTCATCTTCTCCAACGCCGACCTGCTGAAGTCGCGCGTCCGCAACCTCAAGCGGATGGCGGAGCGGCGCATCGTCTTCACCATCGGGATCACCTACGACACCCCGCCGGAAAAGGTCGAGCAGGTCCCCACCATCATCCGGTCGATCATCGAGGCGATGGAGCACACGCGATTCGACCGTGCGCACTTCGCCCGCTTCATGGACTCGTCGCTCGAGTTCGAAGTGGTCTACTACATGACCACCAACGACTACCTGACGTTCATGGATACGCAGCAGAAGGTGAACCTCGCGCTGCTGCGACGCTTCAACGCCGAGCGGATCGAGTTCGCCTTCCCCACGCGCACCATCATCCACACGTCGGCCGATGGAGCGGCGGTGTCGGGCGAGGCGCGTGGCGCGGGAGGGGCGGCCGCCGGTTAGCGGTCGTCGCCCGGGAGGGGCGGCCGCCGGTTAGCGGCCGTCGCCCGGGAGGGGCGGCCGCCGGTTAGCGGCCGTCGCCCGGGAGCTCCCGGCTACTCGCCCGCGGCGCAGTGCGCCCACGCGGCGCGCCGCTCGGCACGCTCGGCGAAATCGAGCCCGGCCCGCCCGTCGTCGGGACGCGCGGCGCGCCAGAGGATCGCGTCGCGCACCTCGCGCACGACCGAGTCGCGCGTGGCCGGATTCCAGGGGGCCCCGCCTAACGCGCGGAACCGCCAGGCAGCCCCGGGGACCGTGCGCGCGTAGTCGCCCCAGCGCTGGACGAGGCCGTTCGCGCGCGCCTCGGCGGCAATGCGCATCGCATCCTGCACGGCGGCAGTGCGTCCGCGGAGCGATGGCGCATCCAGCAGGCACTGCCACCCCTCGGCCGCCTCCGGCGACTCGCGCAGCGCCCGTAACGTCGCCGACACCGCGCCGAACCCGGTCGGAGCACCGGCGCTGATGTCCATGCGCGACAGCGGCGCGACCAAGGTGCGGCGCACGGCGTCGCCGACCCCGAGGCGCCGCCCGCTTCCGTACGTCGTGTCGTACCACGCAACGACCGATGCGTCGACCGTCGCGATCTCACGCAGCGCGTCGAGCGTGGCGTCGCCCTCGATCGCCCCCCCGTGCGGAGCCGCAGCCGATGCGTATCCGGTGATGGATGCGTCCTGAACGGCGCTCAGGTAGCCGTTCGAGCGCCCCCGGTGCGCCAGCGCGGCGGCGACGAACCAGTCCACGCCGCGCGCGAACGCCTCGGTGGGGCGATCGGCCTGTACCGACGACGCCAGCGACTCGCGCCTGGGGCGCGCCGCACTGGCAAGGCGGCGCACGGTGACCGAGAGCTGGTCACTGTACTGCCTGACGGAGCGATCGGTCCGGTATCCGCCGCGCACGCCGTAGCGTCGGCGGGCCGCCTGCCAGTCCAGGTCGTGCGCAAGCTCGTGCGCCATCGCTCCCGCACTGGTGGCGAGGGGGAAGTAGACCGTACGCGTCGCGGGGTCGTGGAGGGCGAGGGCACGATCGGCCAGCGGCGACTCGCCGAAGCGCACGTTCAGGCCGCGCAGGTCGAGCGAGGGAAAGACGGTGGCGAGGTCGGTCACCACCTCGCTCAGCATCCGCGTGTAATAGGGGCGCCAGGCCGTTGGCACCCGGTCATCGAAGGAGAGCGAGGCCAGCCCCAGGCGTCCCTGCAGCTCGAGAGCCGCCGGGCCGTCATCGCCAGGAAGCCAGGCCCGTTCCTGCGCATAGGCCCGCATCGCGACGGAGGCGGCGAGGGTGGCAAGCGCCGCCTCGGTCGACGGTCCGACGACACCCCGCAGCCGCGCCAACTCGGCGACGAGCGACTCCTCCGTGCGGGCGCGGGCCACGAACTGCGACCGCGCGTTCCCCCCCTCCGAGGCGACCTTAGCGCCGGCCACGTACGAGGCGTAGCCCCCCATCGTGACCGTGACAGGGGCCTGCGGCGGCGCGGCACGACGGGCCACCAGCTCCGACGCCACGCGCCCCGCCTCGCCCCCCAACGAGCGCACGGTCGCAGCCGGTACCGGCTGCTGCTCCAGCGAGTCGAGACGACGGGCGAGCTGCGGAAGGAGACGAACTGCCGCCGCCTCCTCCTCGACATGCGGAGGATCGACGAGTGGGCGCTCGACGGAGAAGCGCCGCGCCGCTCGCCAGAGCGGCACCAAGTCCACCGGGTCGAGACGCTGGCGGCGTGACTCCGCCAGGAGCGCCGCCACGTCACGCATGGCCAGGGCCCGGTCGCGCGCCTGGGCAATTGCCCCAAGCGCCACCGACGATGCGCGGTGCGATACCGCGCCGCTCGCCGTCCCCACCGAGTACGCGAGACGCAGCCCGAGCTCCGCCGCTCGCGGAGAATCCGACTCCTCGGTCACCGATTCCATGAATTGCCGGTGCGCGAGCCCGCTCCCATCGCCGGGGCGACGGGCGACGAGGTCGAGCGCCTCGGCGGGGGTCGCATACGTCGCCCCCACACTCGTTCGCGCCAGGATCGCCTCCGCCAGCGGACGGCGCATCGGCTCGGGGACGAGGGGGTCGCGGAGGGCGTAGTCGATGAGCCGGAACGGACTCCCGACGCCGAGCCGCAATCGCTCGAGGTACAGCGCCGCCATGACCGACCCCGCCGGCATCTCGCGCGCGGGCTGGCGAGCCAGCGCCCGTTCCAGCGAATCGCCCCATCGGGCGCCTGACGAGAACTCGCGCGCGATGTCGGGACGCGCTCGCGGGTGCGGCGCGCGCACGACGACGAGAGCACCTGCGCCCAGGGCGAGCGCGGTACCGGCGATCGCGATCGCCACCCGTGGTCTCGAGCGAAGCCCGGTCCGAATCATCGCCGCGTCCATCCTCCGGATACTGCGCCGCCCCCGCCGTCGTCGTTCACGCAGCGGGAGTCACCCCCTCAATCTAAACGGACCGCCCCAATCCGCCGGGGGTCACGACGCGCGCGGTGGCGGTGGTAGCTAGTTTACCCGCCGCCCACGTCATTCGTGCCCGCGCCGAGGATCCCCATGCGCCCCGTTCACCGGCAGTTCACGGCATGACCCGATTCCGCACGCTGCGCGTCGCCTCCTGCGCGCTCCTCGCCCTGGCGTCGGCGGCGCAGGGGCAGGAGGACTCCGCGGCGTCGCCCGCGCGCGCGAAGCTCGGTCTCGCCGCCGCTGGGGCGTTCGTGATGAGCGCCGGCTGGGCGAGCATCGAGCGTGGAATCCACGGTGTCGCGCTCGGCACCACCGTCGACTTCGGACACTTCCGGTCGCCCCGGGTGCGGCTCCTGGCCGACCTCGAGTACCTCCTCACCCTCCCGCATGAGGAGTACGTGGAGGTGGACGGACAGAGCTACCGCGACGTCTTTCGCGACCTCTCCGGGCACGTCGCCGTCGCCTTCCACGCGACCGCGCCCACCGCGAAGGTTTCACCCTATGTGGTCACCGGGGTCGGGGTGCACGTCCTGTCGAGCACCTTCGGCTCGGTCCCGATCGACCGACGGTACAACACCAACAACTTCGGACTGCTTGGAGCGGTGGGCGTGCGCCTGGGGGTCGGGGGGAGCGGGCGCCGCGCGGTGCAACTCGAAGTGCAGGGGTTGCAGGCACGCGACGTCCGCCGTTTGAGCGTTCACGCCGGCGTGGCGACGCTCTTCAACGACCTCATTCGCCGGTGATCAGGCCAGTTGGGCGTCGAGTTCGATCACGACGTTCCCCTTGATGGCCCGGGAGACCGGGCACGCATCCTTGGTAGCCGCCGCGATGGCCTGGAACGCCTCGTTGGTGATGCCGGCGGCCGAAACCCTGGTCGAGAGCTTCATGGTGGTGATGGTGAAGCCGGCGTCCTGCTTCTCGATCGAGCA
This sequence comes from Gemmatimonadetes bacterium SCN 70-22, assembly GCA_001724275.1. NCBI lineage: Bacteria > Pseudomonadati > Gemmatimonadota > Gemmatimonadetes bacterium SCN 70-22. The sequence continues at coordinate 142,678 of MEDZ01000009.1, read as the reverse complement.
GGCGGCGCTGGTCTCGATGCGGGTGGAGGGAGTTCCGTTCCGCTCGAGGGCACCACTGAGGGCCATGCTGTAGCAGGCAGCATTGGCCGCGGCGAGCAACTCCTCGGGGTTGGAGCCCTTGTCCTCGCCGAAGCGGGTCCCGAACGAGTACTTGCCGCCGAGCGTCCCCGATTCGCCGGAGTACGTCCCCTTTCCCTCGCGAAGCGTTCCTTCCCAGACGGCAGATGAGTGGCGAGTTGGCATTGGCGTCGATTGGTTGGATGATCGTGCGTTGGTCGTGCGAGATCTTCTATACAATCCTCACGGGCGACGCCGGGTGCCAGTGCCTGCAGTGAGGCAAGTCCGACTGGCGGCGCGCCGAAGCGCGGTTAGGCTTCCCGCATGACTGCCCCTTCCCCTTCCCTTCCGCCCCGCCTGGAGCAGGTCCTGCGGCGCTTCGCCTCCCTGGGTCGCGAGGACAAGATGGCGGCGCTCGTCGCCTACGCCCGCAAGCTGGAGCCCCTCCCGGAGCGCTACCGCGACGTGGGCGACGACGGGTACGCCGTGCCGGAATGCCAGACGCCCGTGCGCCTCTTTTCCGAGACGTCCGATGGGCGCCTGCACTTCTATGCCGATATCAACGTGCGCCAGTCGCCCACGGTTGCGGCATTTCTCAGCATCGTCTTCGGCGCGGTGAACGACGAGCCGCCGGCCACGACGCTCGCCATCCCGGGCGATTTCGTGCGCACCGTGATGCAGAGCGTGGGGCTGGGGACGCGCGAAGTGGGGCTGGAGGCAATCGTCGCACGTCTCCAGCGACATGCCCGCGAGGCGATGCGCGCCGCGCCTCCCGCTCCCTGACCGCCGAATCCGTCACGATCCACCCTCCACCATCGCCGGGGCCACCATGCCGCAGAGCTACGCGAACCACACTCGCTGGTTTGTTCCCTATCACTTCATCGTCTCGCCGATCCTCACGGTCAACCTCGGCCTCGCGGTGTACGACGCCATCCGGCGCCCGGGCGCGTGGAGCATCTGGGGAGCGATCGTCGCCTTCGCGATCCTCGGCGGAATCGGCCTGGCGCGCGTCATGGCGCTCACGGTGCAGGACCGGGTGATACGTCTCGAGGAGACGCTGCGGCTGCAACGCCTGCTTCCCGCCGAGCAGCACGGTGAGATTGCGCAACTGTCGCGCAAGGAGTTCATTGCCCTGCGCTTCGCGTCGGACGCCGAGCTGCCCGCGCTGTTCCGGCGCGTGCGCAACGGCGAGTTTGCCGACGCCAAGGCCATCAAGCAGGCGATCACGCAGTGGCGCCCGGACTACCTCCGCGCGTAGCCCGGCGCTCCCACCATTCCCCTCACCCCGCGAACGGATGAACCCGCAGTTCTGGCGCCGCTGGCACCGATGGATCGGATTCCCCTCCGCCATCTTCCTCCTCTTCGCGTCCATCACCGGGATGCTGGTGGCCGGGACGGAGTTCTTCGGCGAGGCGGAGGCGCTGCGGGAGCGCACGCGCGACCTGGTGAGCCCCGTGACGGCGGCGTCGGAGGCGGCCTCGTGGAGCGATCCGGTGCAGCGGGCGCTGGCGACGGTCGCGGCCACGGCTGGCGACGCGCCGGTGGACAAGATCGAGGTGCAGTTCAAGGGCGACCGCCCCACGGTGACCGTCTTCACCGGCAAGCCCGCGGGGGGCGAGGACCGCAAGTTCATCATCCACGCGACCACCGGGGCGCTCCTCGCCACCGAGACCTACGCCGACAAGCCGTTCCTCTATCGGCTGCACAGCGGCGAAGCGTTCGGCGACGGCGGGCTCGTGCTGGCCATGGCGTGGGGGCTGTGCCTGGCCGCGCTGACGGTCAGCGGCTTCCTCGTCTTCTGGCGGATGCGCCGCCGCGACGCGACGGGGTGGCGCCGCTACTTCTTCTAGCGGGCATCGCCCGCACGCGTCACCCGGCGCCAGCCGCGCGACGGTCGTCGTGCCGGTCGTCGTGCCGGTCGGACCGCCGCTGCGGCCCCCCGATCGCGGCCATGCGGGCGCGCTGGCGCCGCGTCTGGTAGGGGACGAGCCAGAGGTAGATCCCCGTCAGCCACAACACGAGGACGACGATTCCCGAGGGGAGGAAGACGCCGAGCTTGGCCAGCGGGTGAAACCACGAGCCGTCGTGGAGCGACTCGAGCCAGTCGGAGCGGCGATAGGCGCTGTGCAGCACGGCGCCGCTCTCGGAGTCCACCTGCAGCTCCCAGCGGGCGTTGCTGGTGATCTTGACGATCCCCTTCCCGGGGCGGACGTCGAGCTTGTCGATGTCGTCCCAGCCGCGGATCCCGGCCTCGGGGACGGATCGCGCGATCGTCAGGAGGCTGTCGAAGGGGAGCGCCGGTGCCGTGCCGGCGCCGCGGACCTCCACCGGCTGGACCCAGCTCCAGTGCTTCTTGAGCTGCAGCAACAGCCCCGAGACGATCACGACCAGGAACGGGAGGGCGACGCCGATGGCCCCCCATCGGTGGGCCTTGCGCGAGAAGACGCGTGGATTGAACGACATCGCCACGGGATTGGGGGGACTCGTCGGGCAGCGGCTGGGAGGCTAGCGGAGGGCGAGCCCCAGGCGCAGCGTGCGGCCGGGTTGCGGCAGGCCACATTGATCGTACACCCCGGCGTCGACGATGTTGTCGATGTCGAGCGAGGCGACGAGGCGGGAAAAGAGCGAGTTCCCCTTCAGGACGAAGGCCCGCTCCGCGCCCCCCCCGGTCCAGGTCTGCGCCCCGAGCGCCTGGTTGCGCTGCGTGTCGGGGTTGACGCAATACTGCCGCCCGGCGTGGTCGACGCTGGCCCGCAGCGTGAATCCGGCAACCGCGGGGAACCGCAGGTCGGCGCCGAGGCGCAGGTCGGGCTGGTTCTCGGGCTTGCGCTCCGAGCCGCTCACGGCGGGATCGGCGATCCGGACGCGCTGGAGCAGGGCGTCCGCCGAGAGCTGCAACGCGCCGGTGCTGAAGCCGCCGAGGAGCTCCACCCCGGTGCTGCGGACCTCGTCGCGGTTGACGCGCTTGAACTTGCGGTTGGGAAGCGTGGTGCGGACGATCGCGTCATGGAGCGCGTTGTGGAACGCGACCCCCTGGAACTGGTAGCGGCTCGAGAGCAGCGTGGCGCCGGCTTCGCCGCCGACGAGGACCTCGGGGCGGAGCGTGGGGTTCGGCTCGAATCGGTTGAGGGCTCCCGAGTACAGCTCGCGCAGCGCCGCGAATCGCGCGCGCCGGTTCGCCGACGCGTGCAGGCGCCACTGCCCCCCGAAGGCGAGCGCACTCACCCCGAGCCGTCCCCCCCACTCGGCGAGGCGGCCGAGCGCCTCGCGGCCCGCGGTGTGCGGCGTCGTGCTGACGTCGACGGCATAGCCGCCGGTCAGGCGCAGCGTGCCGACGACGGGCTGCTCCACCTCCGCCGCGCCGCTCCACAGCCGCTGGGTGTATTCGTTAGGCGCGGCCCCGTTGAGCCCCTCGAGGTAGCGCACGCCCGAGTACGAGAACGCCGTGCGCAGCTCGCCGCGCCCCAGCGAGTGATCGGCCTGCAGCCGGGCCGTGGTCGTCGCCTCGTCCCCCGTCTCCGTCCCGACAATGGAGTCGTAGGCGGCGTCGCGGAAGCTCTCGATGGACGTGTACGAGCCGTTGCGGCCGACGACGAACTCCGCATCCCCCTCCCCGAAGGGGGTGCGGTGGCGCCCGGTCCCCGCCGTCACGAGCGAGAGCGAACGGTTCTGGTCGGGATAGCGCCAGAAGCGCGGCGCCGCGACGTGCAGCTCGGGCATGACCCCGCGCTCCAGTGCATAGCCGGAATGGCTCGCCCCGAGCCACGCCCCGCTCTGCGACAGGTAGCGCGCCGAGAGGAATCCGTCGCGCTGGTTCACGTCGCTGTTGGTGCGCTCGTGCGCGGCGTGCGGAAACGGGTCCGTCACCTGGTGGCTCAGGGCGATCGCATCCACGTTGCGATACCCCGCTCCCGCCCGAAGCGTGAGCTGCCCCGCGCCGAGCTCGAACGGCCGGGCGACGTCGCCCGCGACCGACTGCGTCCCCAGCTGGTCCGTCCCGAGCGACACCCCGACGCGCGTGCGCGCCAGGCGCTCCCCGCGATACGACGACATCCCGAGGTCGATCACCCCGCCCAGCGTGTTGGGCCCCTGCAGGAGCGTGCTCAGCCCGCGCACGACGTTCACGCTCACGATCCCGGTGGTCGGGAAGACCGACGGATCGGAGCGATGGTCCCACCCGATACTGAGCGGGAGCCCATCGAACAGGACCGCCGCCTGGCGCGAGTCGGAGCCGCGCACCGACAGCTCCGACTCGCCGCGGGAGTTCACGCGCACGAGGACGAACGGGACCTCGCGCAGCGCCCGGTCGAGCGGCGCCGCCGGCGCCAGGTGCAGCGAGTCGATCGTCAGGATGATGGCCGACGTCCCCCCCACGGTGGTCGCGCTCCGCCCGGCCGTGATGGAAAAGGTCTCGAGCCGCGTTCGCGCCGTGTCCGCGGTGCTGTCGCGAGCCACCCGCTGCCCCCTGGCCGGCGTTCCGGCCGACAGGATGGCGAAGGCGACGGCCGCAGCGAAGGCGATGGGACGACGCGACATGGGAGCTCGGCAGAACGCTGGGGAAAAGGCAAACCCGGCGTCGCCGCCACGATGGCGCACGACCCCGGTCATGAATTATTAACGACGAATCTCCGGGTACCGTTGACGCTCCGCAATCGGGGCTTCGCGCCGGCCGCGCCCCCTTTCCCCGTCCTCGGCGCCGGGGGACATTGACCGGATCGAGGCGCCCAGCGCCGGCACGCCCCGCGCGAGCGCCGCCCCGAATAGCCCGCACCAACACGCCATGTCCAAGCTGACCATCACGATCCGCAACAACGGCCCCCTCTTCATCGCCGCCGACGACGTCGACAAGCTGCAGCTCACCGATCACACCGGAGCACTCATCCCGCTCCCCACGGGAAAGGGGATCTCCCTCTGTCGCTGCGGCGCGTCGAAGCGGAAGCCGTTCTGCGACACGAGCCATCGGACGATCGGGTTCGACGGGACCCTGGCCGCAACGTCCTCGACGCCGTCCAGCACTCCCTCCGGCGCCCCGGCCGGCACCCCATCGAACGCGCCTGCGCCTTCGGCGTCGCCGTCATCATCGGGGGAGGGTTCGTCGGCGTGAACCCCGGAATCGCCCCCCGCACTACGCCGGTCGCCCCTCGCTCCGAGGAGGAGCTGGAGGAACGCCTGAGTCGCCCGACCCCCGAGGTCGTGGAGGCGCTGCGCTCGACGCCGGGCGACGTGGTGGTGCTGGGGGCGGGAGGAAAGATGGGGCCATCGCTGACCGCGATGGTGAAGCGCGCCGCGGATGCCCTGGGCGACGGCCGCCGAGTGGTCGCCGTCTCGCGGTGGGGGAATGCAGGTGACGCCGCTCGCCTCGAGGGGCTCGGCGTCGACCTGGTGCGCGCCGACCTGCTCTCGAGCGATGCCTGGAGGCGACTCCCCGACGCCCCGAACGTGTTCTTCATGATTGGGCAGAAGTTCGGGACCACGGCGGCTCCGTCGCTGACGTGGATGACCAACACCATCCTCCCGGCGCGAGCGGCGGAGCGCTACCGCGACGCGCGCATCGTCGCCTTCTCCACCGGCAACGTCTACCCGCTCACGCCGGCCACGGGGAGCGGGTCGCGCGAATCCGACGTACTCTCGCCGGTGGGGGAGTACGCGGCGTCGTGCGTGGGGCGCGAGCGCGTCTTCGAGGATGCGGCCGCGCGATGGGCGACCCGCGTGGCGCTGATTCGCCTCAACTACGCCGTCGACCTGCGGTACGGCGTCCTCGTCGATCTCGCCCAGCGGATCCTGCGCAACGAGGCGATCGACCTGGCCATGGGATACGTGAACTGCATCTGGCAGGGCGACGCCAATGCGATCGCGCTCCGCACCCTTCCGCTGGCGAGCGTCCCGCCATTCGTGCTCAACGTGACGGGGCGGGCGCGGCTGGCCGTGCGCGCCGTCGCGCTCGAGCTGGGCCGGCTCCTGGGGAGGGTACCGCGCTTCGCGGGGCGCGAGGGCGCGGATGCCCTCCTCAGCGACACCGACAAGGCGCAAGCGCTGTTCGGTCCCCCGCCGGTGGGAGAGGAGACGATCGCGGCGTGGGTGGCCGCCTGGGCGCTGGCCGGCGGGCGTACGTTAGGCAAGGCGACGCGCTTCGAGCGGCGCGACGGCGCCTTCTGACCCGCGTTGCCATGTCACTGCGCCCCCACCTCCTGGCCGGGCAGGTCATCCCCGCCCACCCGCTGGCCCTCACCCCCCGTCGCACGCTCGACGAGCGGCGCCAGCGCGCGCTGACGCGCTACTACGTGGAGGCCGGCGCGGGGGGCATGGCGGTCGGCGTGCACACGACGCAGTTCGCCATTCGCCAGCACGGGATGCTGCGCGAGGTCCTGGCGCTGGCCGCGGAGGCGGCGCGCGAGTGGCTGGCGCGCGCGCCCCGCCCCTTCGCCCTCATCGCCGGGGTGGTGGGCGACCGGCGACAGGCGGCCGACGAGGCCGAACTGGCGCGCTCGTTAGGCTACGACGCCGCCCTCCTCTCGCTGGCCGGGCACGACGAGGCGACGCACCGCGACCTCATCCGCCATTGCCAGCGGGTCGCGGAGGTGCTCCCGGTCGTCGGCTTCTACCTGCAGCCCGCCGTTGGGGGGCGCGTCCTGGACTTCCGCTTCTGGCGCGACTTCGCCGAGATCCCGAACGTCGTCGCCATCAAGATCGCCCCGTTCAACCGCTACCAGACGCTCGACGTCGTGCGGGCGGTGGTGGAAGCGGGGCGCGACGACGTCGCGCTGTACACCGGGAACGACGACGCCATCGTCACCGACCTCCTCACTCCCTTCACCTTCACCAGCGGCGGGCCCCCGCCACATCGCCGGCGGGCTGCTGGGACAGTGGGCCGTGTGGACGCGGCGCGCCGTCGAGCTGCTCGAGCAGGTCAAGGGCGTGCGCGCCCCGGGATCGGGCGAGGGACGTGCCCCGCTGCCCGGCGCGGGGCAGCCCGCCCCCCCGCTCGTCCACCCGCCAGATGCAAGCATCACCCGATGGCTCTCCCGCGCCGCCGCGCTCACCGACGCGAACGCCGCCATCTTCGATGCCGCCAACGGCTTCGCCGGGTGCATTGCCGGCATCCACGAGGTGCTGCGCCGGCAGGGGCTCCTGCGCGGCACGTGGTGCCTCGACCCCCGCGAGGGGCTCTCCCCCGGACAGGCCCGCGAACTCGACCGGGTGGCCCTGGCGCACCCGGAACTGGCGGACGACGCCTTCGTGGAAGAGGGGCTGGCGCGCTGGCTGGGGTGAGCGGCTAGACGAGTTGCGCGTGCCACGACGCCGACGCCGGGCGCTCGAAATCCGCCCGGTATGCGCCGACGGTCGTGACGGTCGTGTCGAAGACCGGCACGTCGCCACCGATCTCCCCCGCCCTGGCACGACTGGCGTACGTCTCGCGATCCACGCACTGCACCATGCCCCGCGCGTCCCGATAGAAGACGCGCCCACCGGCCACCAGCGAGGTGCCCAGCGTGCGCTCGAGCCCCTGCAGGATGTGGAACAGGGCGTCGACCGAACATCCCGAGGCACCCGTTGCCGACTGGTCGACGCCGACGGCCAGGAAGCGTCCGTGACGCCAGTCGCGCGCGCAGGTCAGCGGGGCGCCGTGCGCCTGCCATCCGGCCAGCCACGAGTCCACGTGCCGCAACAGCGCTGCCTCGAGCTCGCCCCGCAGGGCATCGCTCGCACCAAAGACCCAGACGCGCGCGTCGTCGGGGAGTGAATCGAAAGGGACAATCGGCATGGCTCGTACGCTCTCCGTCACGGCGGCGCGTCGCGCGCCGCCACCTGGCAAGTTATCGCCGCGCAGAATCGGACGCCGGCTTCGCCCCGCCCGCGCGCCCGGTGGCGAGCGAATCGATGAAGGGCGGTCGCCCCTCGCCAATCACGATCGGGGCGTCGAGCGCATCCAGGAACTCGCCCTTGAGGACGCGTTGCCCCGCCGGCGAGAAGAGGTAGCGCACGAAATCCGCCGCCCGCGCCGCGTGCGGGGCGCCGGTCGGAATCGTCAGCCCGTAGCGGATCGGTGTGCCCGTCATCTCGATCGAGTCCCCCGGCTCGGCCCCGAGCACGCGCACGCGCGCGGCGCCGTAGGCAGCCGCAAGACGCTCGTCCCCCAGGTCGATGTCGGGGGGCACGGCGACGAAGGACAGGCGCGCCCCTCGCGCCGACGACTCGTACATCCAGGCATAGTCGATTTCGTTGGACTGGAGCAGTGCCACCAGCTCCGCGGATTTCGGACGCATGTTCCGCCGCGCGGCGCTCGCCTCGAGGCGTTTCGCCAGCCCGGGCTCCGCGTAATGTCGCTCCGCCAGCTGAAAGAGCATCAGCGTCCGATACCCCGCCGGGTCGAGGTCGGGGTCCGCCCGCCCCGTCTCCACCTCCGGCCGCTGCAGTACCGAGCGCCAGTCCCCCGCCTCGGCCTCGCTCACCCGCTTGGCGTTGGCACCGTACGCGAGCACGAGGCGATTGCGGGCGAAGCGGGCGTACCAGGTCACCTTCCCCGGCATCAGGAAGCGCGGGAAGACGTCCTCGTCGGCCAGGGCGACCAGGTCGGCCGACTTCCCGAGGTCGGTCAGCCGCCGGGCCAGTTCGAGGCTCCCGGCCGACTCGAGGGTGTACGTCGTCCCGGTGTGCCGGGCGAAGGAATCGAGCGCGGCGCGCATCGGGCGCGCGAGGCTTCCAGCCGCGAAGACGGTGATGGGCTCTCCGGCGGCGGCGGAGTCGGCGCTGCCGGCCGCGGGGGTGCGCTCACGCCCGCAGGCGGACGCGGTGGCGACGAGCAGAGTCGCCGCGACCACGGCGCGACGACGCATGTGATGGCGAGACATGCGTCGGAAGCTAATGCGTCTGCCGGGCGCAGTGCGGGCAGGCGCGTTCGCCGGAGGGGAGCCGCAGTACCGACTCCTCGGCGATGACGCCGTGGATCGGGCAGGCCAGCCCAGCCGCCCCACCCGCCCGCGCCGCGCGCGCGCGCGCCCAGCGCCTCCCCATCGGCGTGAAGCTGGTGACGCCGAAGTACAGCAGCGTCCCGATCGCCACCACCAGCGCGGCGACGAGCACCGTTTCCATTATGATGGCGGCCATCAGAACGGCAGAAGACGAGAAGACGAGAAGACGAGAGACCCGGGGGTTACCGCACGCCCTCGGCGCGCAGGGCAACTTCCAGCTCATTGTGCTCGAAACGGAACCCGGCGTCCAGCAGCTTGCGGGGGACCACGCGTTGCCCCTCGATCACCGTGGCCCGCCCCATTTCGCCGTAGAGCAGCTCGATCGCGAACTCGGGGACCGGGGCGAAGGTCGGGCGGCGGAGGAGGCGGCCGAGCACCGCGGTGAAGTCGGCGTTGGTCACCGGGTTCGGGGCCGTGACGTTGACCGCCCCCTCGAGGGTCGTCGTCGCCAGGGCGAACTCGATGGCGCGCAGTGTGTCGGTGAGCGAGATCCAGCTCATCCACTGACGCCCGCGCCCGATCTTGCCGCCGATCCCCAGCGAGAAGATCGGGAGGAGCTGGGCCAGCGCACCCCCCTTGGGACTGAGGACGATCCCGACCCGCGGATGGACCACGCGAATCCCCGCCGCGCGCGCCGGGTCGGCCGACGATTCCCACGCGCGGGCGATGTCGGGGAGGAAACCGCTCCCCGAGGGCGACGACTCGTCGAGGAGCTCGTCGCCCCGATCTCCGTAGATCCCGATGGCCGACATGCTCACCAGGACCGCCGGCCTGCGCGCCAGCCCGGCCAGGGTGCGCGCGAGGAGCGTGGTCCCCTGCACCCGCGAGTCACGAATCGCGCGCCTGGCGGTCGCGCTCCATCGCTGGGCAATCGACTCTCCCGCCAGGTGCACGACGCCTTCCACCCCCTCCAGCGCGGCCGCGTCGAGCACGGTCGCCGCGTCCCACGTGACGTCCGGCGCCGCCGGGCCGTTCCGCCCCCGCCCGATGCGCAGCACGGTGTGCCCCGCCCCTTGCAGCCGGCGGACCAACGCCTCGCCTATGAATCCCGTTGCCCCGGTGATCGCAATTCTCACGATGCCACCCTCGCCTGGCCTCCTCGCCTGGTCTCCTCGCCTGGTCTCCTCGCCTGGCCTCCTCGCCTCCCCGGGCGCGCGCCGCGACGCCCCGCCCGCGTGCGCGCCTAGGCGGCCTCGCCGTCCAGGAGCCGCCACAGGTACCAGCAGGCAATGGTCCGGTATGGCGCCCATTTGGCCCCGATCGCCTGCACACGCCGCGCATCGGGGAGCTTCCGCAGCCGGTAGGCCTCCTTGATCCCCTTCCGGATCCCCAGGTCGAGATCCGGGAGGATGTCGAGGCGACCGAGCTTGAACATCAGGAACATCTGCGCCGTCCACACACCAACGCCCTTCACGCTCGTCAGGTGCCCGATCACGCCCTGATCGTCCAGTTCGTGCAGCGACTCGATCGGGATCGCCCCGGCGTGCACGCGCGCCGCCAGGTCGCGCAGGTAGCTCATCTTCTGGCGAGAGATCCCGGCGCCCCGCAGCGCCTCGTCGTCGAGCGCCACGAGCGCCGCGGCATGCGGGCGTTCGCCGCCGAACAGCGACTGGAAGCGGTCGTAGATCGTGGCCGCCGCCTTTCCCGACAGCTGCTGATGGATGATCGACCGCGCCACGGCCTCGAAGTGCGAGAGCTCCGGGCGCGTCGTGAAGCGACAGGGACCGATGGTGTCGATCACCCCGGCCATCACCGGGTCGGCCCGGCGAAGGTGGTTCACGGCCTTGCGATGCATGGGAGAACACTACGCAGTCCGGGCGCGGCGTGCGATTGCCCCCCGCGGCTGGCGCCCGCGGGTGCGCCGGGTAGCTTGCGACCCAGCCGTCCCGACGCCCGGAGCCCGCCCCATCGTGCCTCGCCCCACCTGCCTCGCGGCCAGCACCCTCGCCTCCGTGAGCCGCCCGCTCCTGCTCGCGCTCCTGGCCGTCGGCGCCCCTGCGTCCGCGCACGCCCAGGACGGCGCGGTGCACCGCGGGGCCGCCTCCATCTCCGAGCACGACGTGCGACGTCGCATCGAGGTGATCGCTCACGACTCGATGGGGGGGCGTGACACACCGTCGCGCGGGCTCGAGCTCACGGCGGCGTTCGTCGCCGCCGAGTTCGCGAGACTCGGGCTCGAGCCGGCGGGCGACGCCGGACGCTTCGTCCAGCGATATCCGCTCGGGCGATCGCGCATCGACGGCGACTCGTCGCGAGCCGTCTTTCGCGCCAACGGATCGACCGCCCGCGCCAGCGCCCGCCGTGACCTGGTGTATGTCTTCGGCCCGCGCACCGGTCGCCCGGTCACCGGCGGGGTCGTGCTGGTGGGAGGGCCGTTGCGGCCAGACGCGGGTAAGGCGCTCGACGTCGAAGGGAAGATCCTCGTCGTCGCCCCCAACACGCGCGCCCCTGGCTCCGCCCCGGTCAACCAGTTCCTGGCCGGCGCCTACGAGCGCAACCCGGCAGCCGTCGTCATCGTGCTCGACAACGACACGCTGACCCTCGCCCGACAGGTGGCCAACCAGTTCCGCGAGCGTGGTCCGGTCGACGGCGAGACGGAACGCGACCCCGTGGTGACGATGGTGCACCAGCGCGCCCTCGGCGACGTCTTCGCCGACGCCGGGATCGACCTGGCTGCGTTCCGCGCCGCGTCATCCTACATGGTGCGCGCGCTCGATGCGCTGGCCATCGAGGTCACGATCGCCGACGTCGGCGGCCCGGGGACGAGCGCGCCGAACGTGGCCGCGATCCTCCCGGGGAGCGACCCGGTGCTTCGGAACGAGTACATCGTCTTTTCCGCCCACATGGATCACGTGGGCATCGATTCGCGCGCCGAAGGCGACAGCATCTGGAACGGCGCCGACGACGACGCCTCGGGGACGGCCGGGGTGCTGGAGCTCGCCGAGGCGTTCAGCGTGGCGGAGGCCCGCCCGAAGCGGTCGCTCATCTTCGTGACGGTGAGCGGCGAGGAGAAGGGGCTGTGGGGGAGCAACCACTTCGCGTCCCACCTCCCGGTTCCTCTGTCGCAGGTGGTGGCCAACATCAACATGGACATGATCGGGCGCAACTGGCCCGACACGATCGCGGTGATCGGGCGGGAGCACAGCGACCTGGGGGCCACACTCGACCGCGTCGCGGCGGCGCATCCGGAGCTGCGCATGCAGCCCATCGACGACCCGTGGCCCCACGAGAACTTCTACTTCCGCTCGGACCACTACAACTTCGCGCGCCGCGGCGTCCCCATTCTCTTCTTCTTCAACGGAACGCACCGCGACTACCACCAGGCGAGCGACACCCCCGACAAGATCGATGCCGAGAAGGAGGCGCGGCTCCTCCGCCTCATCTACTACCTCGGCCAGGATGTGGGGAACGCACGCGATCGCCCGCGCTGGAACCCGGACAGCTTCGGTCGCATCGTCGACAAGGCGTACCAGCCCTAGCGATCGACAGCGACGTGGCGCCACGGCGGGCAGGCCGCGACACCTCCGGGGCCGTGCCCGGACGCGCTACAGCGCCCGCACCAGCGCCCGGGCCGCGGCAATCTCGTCGTCGTTCACCACGTGCCCCATCCCAGGATAGATGCGCGTATCGACGGCCCCCCCCAGCCCGGCCAGCACCTCGGCGCTCTCGTGGACGCGCGCGAGGGGGATGTGCGAGTCGATGTCGGAGCACCCGATGAAGATTGGGGTGCCGTCGAGCGAGCCGAGGTAGCGGCGCGGCGTGTCGTCGGGACCGATGAGGCCCCCGCTGAAGGCGATCACCGCCCCGTAGCGCCGCGCATGGCGCGCGACGAATTCGAGCGTGAGACAGGCCCCCTGCGAGAAGCCGACGAGGGCAATGCGCTCCGCGGGGATCCCGCCCCCCTCGATGTCGGCCACGAGGTCGGCGAGCGCCCGGATCCCGGAGGTGATCCCCGGCTCGTTCTGCGGGATGGGTGAAAGGAACGAGTACGGATACCACGTGTTGCCCGCAGCCTGCGGCGCATACCACGCGAGATGTTCGGCGCCAAGGAGCGGTGCGAGCGAGAAGATGCTCTGCGCCGTCGCGCCGCGCCCGTGCGTGAGGATCAGCGCGCCGCGCGCCTCGGAGAGCAGCGCCCCGCCGGCGAGGACGGGTTGCCCCTGGTGTGGTCCCTGGATCGGTGTCGTCATGTGGCAAATGAGGGGGGAGCGGCCGGGCGGCGCGATGGCACCGCCCGGCATCGCTCGTGTTGTCAGACCTGCAGCGGCTGGAGCCCAGCCTCGATCTGTTCGCGCTCGGACTGCAGCCACGCCGGAAGGCGAAGCTCGGTCCCCAGGGTCGCGATCTCCTCGTCGATGGTGAAGCCCGGCCCGTCGGTGGCCACTTCGAGCAGGAGCCCGTCGGGATCCCGGAAGTAGATCGACTGGAAATAGCTCCGGTCCATCACGGGCGAGACCGACACCCCCCGCGACAGCAGGTGATCGCGCCACGCCAGCTGCTCGTCGGCCGACGCCGCGCGAAAGGCCAGGTGGTGCATCTGCCCCACGCCGCCGCGCGCCGGCCGTCCGCCGCGCGGCCAGCCGAAGAACGTGAGGGCCGAGTGTGGCTTGACCTCCGCGCCGTCGTAGGACGCCCAGAACCAGTGCTTCGTGCCGGGGTCGTCCTGGTTGAACGACTTCTTGACCAGCTTGAGCCCGAGGGCGCTGTCGTAGAAGTCGTTGAGCCGCTCGAGGTCGCTGGTAATGGCGGAAACGTGGTGGATCCCCTCCAGGGCCATGTCGAGGGTGATGACCGGGACGGGCTCGGGCCACGTGCGGGCGGCGATCGCGGCCTCGTCGCGCGCGCCGCGGATCTCGGCGCTCGTGGGTGGGGCCAGCTCGATCCTGCCCAACGCCTCGATGGGTTCGTCGACGGCGTAGCCCGGGCCACGGGTGGCGATCTCGAGCACCTGCCCGTCGGGGTCGCGGAAGTAGATGGAGCGGAACCACCCGCGGTCGAAGGGGCCGCTGACGGCCACGCCGGCGTCGTTGAGGCGCCGCTTCCACATGAGCTGGGCCTCCGGGGTGGCGACGCCGAGCGCCAGATGGTGCACGCCCCCCACGCCCCAGTGCCCGTGCGCGACGTTCCCCCACTCGAAGAAGGTCAGGATCGTTCCGGGGCTCCCCGTGGCATCACCGAAGTAGAGGTGGTACGAGGTGGGGTCGTCGAAATTGACGGTGCGCTTCACGAGCCCGACGCCAAGCAGGTCGCGGTAGAACGCGAGCGTGCGGCGCGCATCGGACGAGACCATGGTGACGTGGTGGAAGCCGGCGGTGGCGAGCGAGGGCATGGTGGGACTCCTGTGGGTGGTGCAATCGCGTCTGTATCTCAGTACTGAGATATCCTGTTTCATGAACCCGCGAACCGGCGAAAAGGTGCCCGGCTTCGGGCGGCCCGGTCAGGGCGGCCCGGGCAGGGCAGCCCGGGCAGGGCGGTCGGGGCGGTCAGGGCGGGGCGTCGGCCGCGGCGGCGGCCAGCCCCAGCTGCTTGAGGAGGCGCGTGGCCTCGCGCTGTTCGGCGACCCCGAGCCCCCGCATGGCCGCTGCGATCCGGCGGGCGTGGCGGGGGAAGATCCGGTGCATCAGGCGTCGCCCCTGGCTGGTGAGCGCGGCATAGCGGGCCCGCTTGTCCTCGGCGCAGGTGCGCCGTTCCACGAGCCCCTTCTCCACCAGGCGGTCCACCAGGAAGGTGATGCCGCCACTCGAGACGAGGATCCGCTTCTGGATCTCGCCCTGAAGCGTGGGGCCGCGATGGTACAGGAGCTCGAGCACCGCGAACTCGGTGAGCGACAAGCCGTGGCCGCGGGCATCCTGCGTGGCCTGCTCGTTCACCGCGGCGAAGGCGCGCGCCAGCGTGACCCACAGCTTGAGCGCTATCTGCTGCTCGGCGGGGAGGGAGGCGGTCGATGCCGGGGGCGTGACCTTGGGTGCTGGCATATATCTCAGTAATAAGATATATCGACGCCCACGCCAGGCAATGGTGCCGCGGGCCATGGTGCCGCGGGCCATGGTGCCGCGGGACATGGTGCCGCGGGGCACGGCCGGCGCGCGCGTGCCGCCGCGCGGCGCGCCCCGGCCGCTGGTAACCCGAGGCGCCGGGCGATATTCTCCGGCGCCCCCTCACCCGCCATGGAGCGCCGCATGTCGTCGAAGGAGATCACGCACCACCGCTGGAGCGACATCCCCCGGGAAACCGTCAGCCACATGATCGATCGCAAGATCATCACCGGCGACGGGATCATGATCGCCCAGATCTTCCTGAAGCAGGGGGCGATCGTCCCGCGCCACCAGCACCACAACGAGCAGGTCACCTACATCCTGGAGGGAAGGCTCCGCTTCTTCCTTGGTGAGGACGAGACGCGCGTGGTCGACGTGGGAGCCGGCGAGGTGCTGCACATCCCGGCATGGGCGTGGCACAAGGCCGAGGCGCTGGAGGACACGCTGGACGTCGACGTCTTCTCGCCGCCGCGCCAGGATTGGCTCGACAAGACCGACGACTACCTGCGCCAGGGAAACAGGTGAGGGCGCGGGCGCCCCGCGCCCGCCGCGCCGATGCCTAACGCCTGGCGCGCCGGTGCCAGGCGTGCCGCCCCGCCGAGACGAGGGCGACCGCGACACCCGCCGCGATGAGCCACCCTCCCCACCGGGTCTGCGCCGCATGGAAGTCCGCGCGCTGCACCCACGTTTCGCCCATGGGAGCGGCATAGGTTCCATCGGCGATGGACGTCAGCGCCTGGCGTCCGAGGAAGAAGAGGGCGACACCGCCGGCCAGGAGGAGGGCGGCGACCGCGTCGACCGCGCGGTCCCGGGGGCGGACCCCCGTCTCACGGGACGGCGGCGGGGTGAGCGGGGCGGCTCCCCCATCGACGGGAGCGGGGGGTCCTCCCCCGGCAGTTGGCAAGGACGGAGCGGTCACGGTCGAGGGCGATACGCGGGTTGGGAGTTCGCCGTCCCCCGCCCGGCGGGGGGATGGGGGGCGCAGCGGTAACGGCCACCGAGGAAAGGGACGACGCGTCGCGAGAAAGGGCACGCACGAGGGACGTGACGCCCGCGTGACGCGCATCGCCAGGTTGGAGACGGTCCCGTCACCCTGCAACACGTTGCACGGCAACGCGTTGCCCTTGTCTCCCCTCGGTCGTCCTTGCGGTGATGCCGCCCTCCGTCCCGTTGCACCGTTCCCGCCTCTGGCGCCTCGCTTCGATCGTCGCCGCGACCGTGGTCGCGGCTGCCGCCACGCGCAGCGGGATCAGCGCAGCGTTAGGCAAGCCGGTCGAGGCCCCCCGTCGCGCCGAGCTGGTGAACGTCCCGGTCGTGCGGAACGGCTCGGTCGCCGCCAGCCGCGCGATCGACTTCGACTCGTTGAGCGGGCGCTCGGGCGACCTGCGCATGCGCCTCCTGACGCTGGAGGAGATCGAGGCCTTCCCGACGCTCACGCGCCAGATCGGCCCCGACGTCCGTGCCCCGGGCATCCACGGCGTCGCCACCCCGGCCCTCGCGTCGTCGTTCGCCTTCGTCACGCTCACGCCGTGGCGCAGGAAGATCGGGAGCTACGTGAACGGCTACCACGTCGGACTCTGGCCCGGCGAGCTGCGCGCCGTGAGCACGTCGTACGACAACCCCGCGGGATTCATCGAGGTCACGCCCGAGAACGCGGACACGCGCGTCTCGACGCACTTCACCCTGCGCGACTTCATCACGCACGACCAGACGCACGTGTGGCCCAAGTACGTGGTGCTGCGCGAGGAGTTGCTGGACAAGCTCGAGCTGGTCCTCGACGCCCTGGAGTCGTTCGGCGTCGCGACGCGCCACGTCGTCGTGCTGTCGGGCTTCCGGACGCCGCAGTACAACGCGCGAGGCGGGGGCGAAGGGATGGCGCGCTCGAGCCGCCACCAGTATGGCGACGCCGCCGACCTCATCATCGACGCCAATCGCGACGGGCGCATGGACGACCTGAACCGCGATGGCGTGGTCGACTTCGCCGACGCCCAGGTGATCGACCGTGCCGTGCAGCTGGTGGAGCACCGCAACCCCGACCTCGTGGGCGGGCTCGGCCTCTATCACGAGATGGGCCCCAGTGGCCCCTTCGTCCACATCGACGTGCGCGGGAGCCGCGCCCGGTGGACGAACAGCGTCCGCCGCGGACGCGGCCAGGCGGTGGCGGCACAATCTTCCGATGTGACGACCGGCGCCGTTCGCCTGTCTGGCACATGTCAGGCTGACGGAGCGATGTCGGTCCTCTGCCGGGGGAGTCGGTAGGCGGCTCACCCGCAGTGCAAACGGAGCAGGCGGCGCACACGCGCCGCCTGTTTCGTTTCGTACCGGCACCGGGCACGGAGGGATGCGCCCGGCGCCGGGCCGGCGCGCCGACGGCGGCGCGGTCGCGCCCGTCGCGTCGAGCGCTCAGCCCCTGTTGATGGTGTAGATCCACTCGTCACGCAGGGCGCCGTCCTTGATCGCCGAATTCCTGGCGGTGTAGGCGAGCGTGAAGCCCACCTTCTCGAGGACGCGGGCCGAGGCGGGGTTGTAGGTGA
The DNA here is from genome assembly GCA_001724275.1 of Gemmatimonadetes bacterium SCN 70-22. Classification (NCBI taxonomy): domain Bacteria; kingdom Pseudomonadati; phylum Gemmatimonadota; species Gemmatimonadetes bacterium SCN 70-22. The sequence goes on along the minus strand of MEDZ01000009.1, from coordinate 125,083 downwards.
ACACTCCGGCCTCGAGGTGCTGGATCTCGGTGTTCTCCCAAATCCACCCCACGAAGGCGCGCACGGCCTCGGTCGCGATCCCCCGCCCGCGCGCATCCGCCCCGAGCCAGTAGCCCACCTCGGCCGACACCCGATGGATGTCCTCACCGGGCATGTACACGACGCCACCGACCGCGGCGTCATCGACGGCGACCGCGAAGTTCCGTTCCGGTTCCTCCGCCAGGACGCGGGCGATGAAGGCGTCGGCATCGGCCAGGGTATAGGGGTGCGGGAAGCGGTCGCGCACCATGATCCAGATGTCGCGATCGTTGGCGACGGTGGCGAGGCGCGCGGCGTCGGCGGGACGCCAGGAGCGAATGGTGCACTGCGGGAGGGGGAGGTGCATCGGTCCGTGACGTGAGACGCGGCCGCACACGCCCGCGATGACGAGCGAAGCGCGTGGCGTGCGCGTGAGTCGGTTCCAACATCCACCGGGCGCGCCCACCCGTCCAGTCTCGGTGGACATGGCTTGCTTGTGGCGAACGCCGGAGGGCGTACATTGGCGAACGGCGGGGAGCGTGAAGGCGAGGAGCCCCAGACGACCATTTTCGCCGGTGACGTGACATGAGGCGCTCGATTCGACTTGCCGTCCGGGGGGTGCAGCTGTCGGGCACGGCGCTGGCCATCGCATGGTCGCCACGCGCCTCCGGCGCACAGGCCGTCGCCATTTCCGCGCAGCGGGTGTTCGACGGGGCGAAGCTGACCGGGGCCGCGACGGTCGTGGTCGAGCGGGGGCGCATCACCAGCGTCGGGGCGCTCCCGGCGGGGTTCCGCGGGGTGCGCTACGATCTCGGCGACGCGACGCTGATGCCGGGGCTCATGGATGTGCATGCGCACGTCGCGTGGTACTTCAACGCCCAGGGGCGCCTCCACACGGAGCGCGACGGCGAGACGCCGGCGCAGGAGGCGATCGCCGCGGCGGGAAATGCGTACGCCACCCTGGTTGCCGGGGTCACCACGGTCCAGTCGCCGGGGTCGCCCGGGGACAAGGACCTGCGCGACGCCATCAACCGTGGGGCGGTGCCCGGGCCACGCCTCCTGACCTCGTTAGGCTCGCTGAGCGAGGCCAGCGGATCACCCGACGAACTCCGCCAGAAGGTCCGTGACTTCAAGGCGCGCGGTGCCGACCTCATCAAGCTCTTCGCCTCGAAGTCCATCCGGGAGGGCGGGGCGCAGACCATGACCGACGCGCAGCTGCAGGCGGCGTGCGGCGAGGCCCACGCACTCGGGCTCCGCGTCCTGGTCCACGCCCACGCCGCCGGGGCCGTGAAGGCGGCGGTCGACGCGGGGTGCGACCAGGTGGAGCACGGGGTCTTTGCCACCGACGAGGTCTTGCGGCTGATGGCGCAGAAGGGGACCTACTTCTCCCCGCAGTGCGGGCTCGTCTTCCGCAACTACCTCGACAACCGGGCCCGGTACCAGGGGATCGGCAACTACAACGACGCCGGCTTCAGGTCGATGGAGGAATCGCTCCCGCTGGCGACCGCCGCCGTGCGCCGGGCCGTCAACACGCCGGGGCTCAAGGTGGTGTTCGGGACCGACGCCGTGGCCGGTGCCCACGGCCGCAACGTCGAGGACCTGATCTGCCGCATCGAGGAGGCGGGGGAGCCATCGCTGCAGGCGCTCGCGGGGGCGACGTCGCTCGCCGCCCGCTCGATGGGGCTGGCCGACTCGCTGGGGACGGTGGCGCCGGGCATGGTGGCCGACCTGGTGGCCTTCGCGGGTGACGTGACCCGCGACGCCACGGCCCTCCGCCGCCCGCGCTTCGTGATGAAGGGCGGGCACGTCTACCGCAACGATCCATGACCGGGCCGCTCCGCTCCCGGGGGGCGGCCTCGCTCGCCCTCACGGGCGTGCTGGTGCTGGGCGTTGCCCCTGGCGGGGCCTCCGCCCAGCAGGGGAGGCGGGGGGCTGGCCCGATGGTCGAGTGGCCCGCGTACGGCGGCGATGCCGGCGGGATGAAGTACTCGCCCCTCGCCGACATCAATCGCGACAACGTCGCGCAGCTCGCTCCCGCGTGGCGCTGGGACACCGGCGACCCCGCGTCGCCTCCCGCCGATTCGGGGCGGCCGGCGCGACCGGGGAACTTCCAGGCGACGCCGCTCATGATCGGCGACACGCTGTACCTCCCCACCCCGCTCAACGTCGTCGTGGCGCTCGACGCCAACACCGGGCGCGAGTACTGGCGCTACGACCCCGGTGCCTATCGCGCCGGACAGCCCTCCAACGGGACGGGGCTGGTGCACCGCGGAGTGGCGGCGTGGAGCGACGGCCGGCAGCGCCGCATCTTCATCAACTCGCGCTGGCGGCTCATCGCCCTCGATGCGTCGACGGGGAAGCCGATTCCCTCCTTCGGCGCCAACGGCGAGGTGGACCTCACCGCACAGCTCGACCGCCCGGTGAATCGCCGGCACTACACCAACACGTCGCCGCCGGTGGTGTGGGGCGACCTGGTGATCCTGGGGAACGGGGTCGGCGACCGCCTGGCCTACAAGGGTGATCCCCCGGGCGACGTGCAGGCGTTCGATGTGCGCACGGGGAGGCGCGTCTGGGCCTTCCGCACCGTGCCGCACCCCGGGGAGGTGGGGAACGAGACATGGGACGGCGATTCCTGGCGCTACACCGGGCACACGAACGTCTGGGCGCCGTTCACGGTCGACTCGGCGCGCGGGATCGTGTACCTCCCGGTGGGGACGCCGTCCAACGACTGGTACGGCGGACGCCGCCGCGGGGCGAACCTCTTCGGGGAAGCGATCGTGGCGCTCGACGCCCGCACGGGGACGCGCCTCTGGCATCACCAGCTGGTCCATCACGGCTTGTGGGACTACGACCTCCCCGCCCCGCCTAACGTGGTGACCATCCGGCGTGGCGCGAGCCGCGTGGATGCCGTGCTCGTCCCGACCAAGCAGGGGTGGATCTTCGCGTTCGACCGCGTCACGGGGGCGCCACTCTGGCCCATCGAGGAACGCCCCGTCCCGCCGAGCGACGTGCCCGGGGAAGCGGCGTGGCCGACGCAGCCGTTCCCCGCCAGGCCGGCTCCGCTCGCGGCGCAGGGGTTCGGGGAGCAGGACGTCATCGACTTCACGCCGGCCGTGAAGGCCGCCGCCCTCGCCAAGCTGCGGACGTTCCGATTCGGCCCGCTCTTCACCCCGCCGTCGCTGGAGGGGACCGTGACCAGCCCGGGGGCGATCGGCGGCGCCGGCTGGGGAGGGGGGGCGTACGATCCCGAGACGAACGTGCTGTACGTCAAGGCGACCAATGCCCCGGCGCTCTGGAAGCTCGCGCGGCGCCCCACACCCTCGGACACGAACGACAGCGACTTCTTCACCGACCCCGACGCCCCGTCGTTAGGCGTGGTGGTCCCGGGCTTCGAGCGGGACTCGGCCGGGAAGCCCGTCCCGCCCCTCCCGATCAACAAGCCACCGTACGGCGTCCTGACCGCGATCGACATGGCCACCGGCGAGCACCGCTGGCAGGTGCCGATCGGCGACTCTCCCGCGGTGCGCCATCACCCGGCGCTGCGGGGGGTCCCGCTGCCGCCGGCGTTAGGCGTGGCCGGCGCGCCGGGTGGGGTCGTGACGCGCGGCGGGCTCCTCTTCCTCACGGGGGGCGGGAGCACGCTGTACGCCATCGACACCCGCGACGGGAGCGTCCGCTGGTCGCACGCGCTGGGGACCGTGGGCTATGCCAATCCCATGACCTACCGAACGCGTGCCGGCCGGCAGTTCGTGGTGATCGCCACCGGTGCGGGGGCCGGGACGGCGCTGCGCGCCTTCGCCCTCCCGTAACTTCCCGCCTCACCCCCGCGTAGGGAATGGCGCCGCACGCCGCGCGGCGCTCTTTTCCGGAGTCATGAGCGAAACCGTCCTCAGCATCGCCCTCGGGCTCGGGCTCGCCACCGCCGCCGGACTGCGGGTCTTCGTCCCCGTCTTCGGGGCCGGCCTGGCCGCGCACTTCGGATACCTCCCGGTCTCCCCCGGCTTTTCGTGGGTAGGGACCACCCCGGCGCTCCTCGCCTTCGGGACGGCGACGGCGCTGGAGGTCGGCGCGTACTACATCCCCTGGCTCGACCACCTCCTCGACGTGGTGGCCACGCCGGCCGCGGTGGTCGCCGGCATCGTGGCCAGTGCCGCCGTCATCACCGACCTCCCGCCGACGGTGCGATGGAGCATCGCCATCATCGGGGGCGGGGGAGCCGCCGGCATCGTGCAGGCGCTGTCGGTGGGGACGCGCGTCAAGTCGACCGTGACCACCGGCGGCATCGGCAACCCGGTCGTCGCCACGGGCGAGACGGCGGGGGCGGTCGTCATCACGGCCGTGTCGATCGTCGTCCCCGTCGTCGCCCTCTTGCTGTGCACCGTCGCGGGTGTTCTCGTCTTCCGCGCGGTCCGACGCCGCCGTTCCCGGCGACCGCCCGGCCCGCACACGCCCGCACCCTGACGCCGCCCGACGCGCGGCGCCGCTCGTCCACTTCCATCAGGAGCGTACCATGGGGCTCATCTACACCCTCATCATCGGACTCGTCGTCGGCTTCATCGCGCGTGCGCTGTACAAGGGAGACGACTCGATGGGACTCCTCAAGACGATGGTCCTCGGCATCGCCGGCGCCTTCCTCGCCGGATTCCTGGGACGCCTGGTGGGGTGGTACTCGCCCGGCGAAGGCGCCGGACTGATCGCATCGGTGCTCGGGGCCATGGTCGTGCTCTGGATCGCCAAGCGGGTGGGGGCCAAGGCGTGAGGTCACGGACACTGGTGGCGCGCGCGCCGTCGGGGCTGCGACGCGCGCGCGCTCGTTGCACCTGGACTCTGGAGTCAGGGGGCGGGGGAGCGAGGATGGCGCTGGCCTCGATCGCGGCGGCGGCGCTCGCCCTCCCGGCCGCGGGGCAGGCGCCACGCCAGACCGATGCCGATCACTACACGCGCTACGAGCTGCTGGAGCCCGGGAGCGCCAGGTTCCGCATCATCTACGAAGTCACGGCCACCACGCCGGGGGCGACGACGTACTTCAACGTCATCCGGAAGGGGAGCATCGCAACGGACGAGGCGGTCTACGACCGCATGACCGGGAAGCCGCTCCCGTTCCAGGTCGTGGGTGGCGCCGTCGCCCGAGATGGCGGGGTGCGCGGCGCCGACAGCACGGGCCAGTACATCAGGATCACGCTGGCGCGCCCGGTCCCTCGCGACGGCGAGGCGCGCCTTCGCATCGACAAGACATACGAGGACGCGCGCAGCTACATCGCCGGCGGCGACTCCATCGTCTACACCAGGCCACTCGGCATCCGCCGGAACGCGGTCGTCCTGCCGGCGGGATACGAACTGGAGTCGGTGAACTACCCGTCGCAGGTGATCACCGAGGCCGACGGGCGCATCGCCGTCTCGTTCATCAACACGGGAGTCGGCGAGGTCCCCTTCGTGGTGAAGGGGCGCAAGTCCGCGCACCCCGCCGTGGCTCGCGCGCTGGGTGGGGCAAGTGCCAGCCGCCTGGCCGAGCGGGCCCACCAGGATCGCGAGATCGTGTACTTCCTGCAGCAGCCGGAGACGCACGCCTTCGACCTGTACCACGATTACACCGAGTCGCGTCCCGGAGTGGACAAGTACCTGAACGTGGTGCGGGGGGGGAGCCGGGCCTCGAACCCCTCGGCACGCATCCTCGACACCGGGGAGTCGCTCCGCACGCGCACGCTGACGGGGAGCGCGATCACCCGCGCCGGGATCGACATCGGGGCGCCGGTGACGCCCGAGGCCGAAGTGGTCGTGATCGACTTCGCCCCGGTGAAGGCGGGGGAGTCGGTGCGGCTGCGCATCAGCGAGACCTACACCGACGCCGCACGCTATTCGCTGCGCGGTGACACACTGGTGTGGGACCGCGCCTTCGGGCGGCCGGCCAACGCGATGGTGCTCCCCGCGGGATGGGCACTGGCCAACTGCTCGGTGCCGGCCACCGTCTCGCGCACCGACGATGCGCGGGTTCGGCTGGACTTCGTGAACCCGCGCAACGACGACATCGCGGTCCTGGTGACGGCAGTGCGGCGCTAGCCGCTGCGCGGTGCTGGCGAGGGGGACGCCTCGCCAGCCCCGCGGCGGTTACGGCTTGCCGACACGGAACGGATCGCGCATCACGTCGACCGCCGGGGCGAGCTTGCGCGACGCCTGCACCATCTTCTCGACCTCTTCCATGAGGCGGGCGTTGTTCAGCACCACGCCGTCCTTGATGGTGTGCACGATCCCCTTCGTGCGGATCATCTTCCCGTCCTTGTCGAGGGCCAGGTCACCGAACGAGTAGAGGTACTTGAGGTTGGCGGCCGGGTTGCCGTCGACGATCAGGAGGTCGGCCTTGTAGCCGGGTCGCACGAGCCCCAGCTGCGGCTCGCCCAGCGTCTGCGCCGAGTTCAGGGTGGCGGTCTTGATCACCTCGAGCCCGTGCATCCCCGTCTCGCGCTGGAGTTGCAGCTCGCGGACGGACGAGAAGCCCGGGGTGGCCCAGATGTAGTTGTCGTCGGTGCCGAACGCCACGCGCCCGCCGCGCTTGTTGAACTCGTAGATCAGGTCGCCCCACAGGCGGAACGCGGTCGTCCAGTAGTACTCGTCGTCGCTCGTCCAGTCATAGTGGAACGAGCCGTGGTAGGCGGGGTTGGGGAGGTTCCAGTTCCACAGCGCCTGGTGGGTGTACTTGTCGGTCCACGGGAGCGACGTGGCGCGGATGACGTCGCGATTGGCCTCGTACACCACGCGCGTGGGGAGCATCGTGACGCCGCACTTCACGAGCGTGTCGGCCACCTCGTTGAGCAGGCGCTCCTTGTTGGTGTACGTCCACACCTTTCCCGCCTCGCGGAAGCGGTCGTTCTCGTTGCCGTAGTTGTAGGTGCGCGGGAAGTCCTGCGTCTTGTTGTCCAGCGCCGACTCGGCGTAGCCGTAATGGTGCTCGATCATCGTGACGCCGGCGCACGCCGCCTTCACCGCCTGCGTGACGGCGGTGTTGGACGGCTGCAGGTGGAACGAGGTGATCATCCCGTTCTCCTTCGCCGCCTTGGCGATGGCGGCCACGAGGTCGAGCGACCAGCCTAACGGGTCCATCGAGATGACCCGGTTGCCGTTGGCGGCCATGGCCTTCACCACCTGGGACGCCATCGCCGGGTCATCGAGCTGCCGCCCCTTGAAGCTGGTCCCGGCACCGTAGCTCACCAGCGGGAACATGCGCGGGGCGATGATCTCGTTGGCGGCGCTCTTCTTCGCCTCTTCCATGCCGTTGGCGTAGCCGCGATCGGCGGCGTTCACCATGGTGGTGACGCCCATCGCCAGCTTCAGGTAGTAGACGTACTCGATCTCCTCGGGGAGGGTGCGGATGTGCGTGTGGAGGTCGATCATCCCCGGCATCACGTACTTCCCCTCGGCCTCGATGATGCGGTCACCCGTCATCCGCGAGCCCGCCCCGCGCCGCTCGGCGGCGACCGGGTCGAAGGGGACCATCTGCGTGATCATGTTCCCCTCGATCATGATGTCGTACGGGCCGGCGGGCGGACCGCCGTGCCCGGGGATCACCATGGCATTGCGGATGACGAGCGACTTGTACGGACCGGCGCCCAGGTCGCCGAACTGGCGGGTGATGACGGCGGCGGGCTGCGTTGCAGCTCCGGCCGGCCGCTGCTGCGCGGGGGCGACGACGGGGGCGAGGGCGGCGGCGCCGGCGGCAAGGGCGGCGAGCACGCGGGAGGGACGACGCGTCATTGTAAGGCGGGGAGGGTGGAGGCCGGGGGGAGGTGAGCGACGTCGATGCGTCGGGCGACGCCGGTGGCCGAGGACGGTGACCGGCGCCGCTACCGAGAGGACGCGGAGGGGGGAGCGATCGTTGGCCCGTGAACCGCTCGCCGGCACCTCGACACATCGCCCGGTGCACCAGCCTCCGCGACGGAGCGCCGGCGGCGACCGGAGCGCCGGCGGCAACCGGGGCGCCGAGACGTCGGGCTGCATGCGCGCGGGCGTGGTGCGCCGCCGCCTGCCGTGGGGTACCAGGGGATCTCGCGCTGGTCCGCGGGTGGTCACCGCGATAGGCTTCCCGCTGCAAGCCGAACTCGCCCGCCCCCTCTCCCGCGCATGCCGATGCGTCGCCCCGATCTCGAACGCATCCTGTCGGCGCCGGTACGCACGCCGTCGCCCGCCGCGTATACCCGGCGGGAGCGGCGCCTGATCGCCCGGCTCCGGACGCCCCTCCAGGTGCAACGCTACCTGCGCTCGCTCCCCTACAACTGGGAGCACACGCTGCGCAGCTTCCGAGGCTCGGTGGCCGCCGGGCGCGCGTCGTGCCTGGAGGCGGTCCTCTTCACCGCGGCGATCCTGGAGCACCATGGCTACCCGCCCGCCGTCCTCGACATCGAGAGCGACGACGGGCTCGACCACGTCCTGTTCCTGTACCGGCACGACGGCCATTGGGGGACCGTGGCGCGATCGCGCGACTACGGGCTGCACGGCCGACCGCCGGTGTTTCGGTCGATCCCCGCACTCGTGCGCAGCTACATGGACCCGTATGTCGACGGCTCCGGGCGCCTCAACGCCTATGGCGTCGCCCACCTCGACGCCCTCACCCCCGCCGACTGGCGCCTAAGCCGTCGTAGCGTGTGGCGGGTGGAGCGGGCGCTGATCGACATGCCGCACGTCCCCCTGCCGATGGGCGAGCGTCGCCACCAGCGCGTGCTGCGCCGCTTCCAGGCGTTCAAGGCCAGCGCCCTCCCCGTCAACCGCCGCACCATGCGAACGCTGTATGGCGAACAGGTGAGGCATTGGCTGTAGCAACCGCCGTCGCCCTCTCGTCTTCTCGTCTATGGCGTGTACGACACCCGCCCGACTCCCGCCAGCGCACTCACGATGAGGAGCGCCCACTGCGGCCCCTTGTAACCCTCCGCCCCATCGTCGTACGACTCGGTGATGGAGTGCGCACCGCGGCCGATGCCTCCGCCGTCGATGGTGATGGCCGGAATCCCCAGGCTCATCGGGATGTTGGCGTCGGTGCTGGAGGCGCCGGTGGGGGCGGTGAAGCCAAGCGCCTTGCCCGCCGCGAGTGCGGTGCGGGCGATGTACGACGAATCGTTCACCTGCGCCGCCGGGCGGATCCCCATGTCGGTGATCTTGAGCGCGACGGTGTCGCGCGCGTTGGGCCAGCGCGCGTTCTCTTCGCGAAGCGCCGCCGCCAGCGCCGCTTTCAGCTTGGCATCGAGCTTGGCCAGCTCCTCGGGCGACTCGGAGCGCATGTCGACCTCCATCGCGCCTAACGGCGAGATGGTGTTCACCGAGGTCCCGCCCGAGACGATCCCGACATTGAAGGTGGTGCGCGGCGAGGCCGGGACCTGGAATTCCGCGACCTTGGCGATCGCGCGCCCCATGGCGTGGATGGGGTTGGCCATTCCGAAGGCGCCGTAGCTGTGCCCGCCCGGGCCCTGGTACTGCACCAGGTAGCGCTGGCTCCCCACGGCGCCCGTGGTGAGGCCGAGTCCCGTCCCGTCGACCGAGATGAAGAAGTCGATCTTCTGCGGCGGCTTGCGGAAGAGATAGCGCATCCCGCGCAGGTTCCCCGGCCCTTCCTCGCCGACGTTGGCGATGAAGAGGATCGTCCCCGGCGTCTGGATCTTCGCGTGCTGCATGGCACGGGCGACGGCGAGCACGGTGGCGAGCCCCCGGCAGTCGTCCCCGATGCCGGGAGCGGTGAGCTTCGTCCCGTCCTTCTTGACCGTCACGTCGGTCCCCTCGGGGAAGACGGTGTCGAGGTGCCCCGCGATGGCCACCGTGGGGCCGTTTCCACTCCCCTTGCGCTCGGCGATCACGTTGCCGATCGAGTCGATGGTGACCTTGAGCCCGAGTGCCTCGAAGCGACGCTTCATCTCGAGGCCGCGCTTCTCCTCCTTGAACGGCGGGGCGGGAATCTCGCAGATGGAGACCTGCTGTTCGAGCGTCCAGGCGTTGTCGCGCTGGATGGCCTCGAGCGCCCCCTTCACGGCGGCGTGCTCACGAGGAATCGCGATCGGTTGCTGCGCCGTGAGCGGCAGGGCCAGGGCGGCCAGGGACGCGACGAGGCGAGTGGAGTAGCGAGCGGTCGTCACGGCGATCGGGGGCGTCTGCGACATGAGGGCTTTGGTTGGGGGGGCCGCCTGAGCGCGCACCAATGGGCGTCGAACGGCGGCGCCGCGACGTCCCGTACCGACATTACGTAGCGCCAGTCAGCGCGCGTTGAACTGCTCGACGATGGCCACCGGCTCCAGGTGCGCCGCGAGGGCGAGCATGAGGAGGATGCGCGCCTTCTGCGGATTGAGGTCCGTGGCGCCGACGAACGCCCCGCGCCCCGGCGGGAGCGCATCGAGCGAGTCGGGTTCGCTGCGCACCCCCACGCGCCCGCTTCCCGTCCGGTTGGAGACGACGACCATCACCCCCCGTTCCGTGGCACGCTCGAGTGCCCGTCCCATGGACGGCGTCGTTCCGCCACGTCCGACCCCTGCCACGACCACCCCCTTCGCCCCTGCCTCGACGAGGGCATCCACCGTCACCGAGTCGGCACCGATGTGCGCATACACCACGTCGACGCGCGGGAAGGGGCCAATGGTCCCGAGGTCGAACGCCGGCGCGGGGCACGTGGCAGGCGGCGGGCGGTGGTACACGAGCGTGTCGGGGTCGGCGAGCCCCAGGACGCCGGCATCGGGCGCGGTGAAGGCGTTGAGGCGCGTGGTGTTGGACTTGGTGACGTCGCGCGCGGCGAAGATCTCGTCGTTCATCAGGATCATCGCGCCACGGCCGCGCGACGCGGGGGCGATGGCCGCGCGCACCGCGTTCCGCAGGTTGGCCGGGCCATCGGCCCCCACGGCGTTCGCGGGGCGCATCGCCCCGGTGAGGATCACCGGCTCGCACCCGCCCACGGTGAGCAAGAGGAACCAGGCCGTCTCCTCCATGGTGTCGGTGCCGTGCGTGATGACGTAGCCGGCCGGGGCGTCGGGAGATGTTTGCAGCTGACGGATGCGCGCCGCGAGCTTCCGCCAGTCGTCGTGCGTGATGCTTCCCGAGGCGACGTTGCGGAACTGCTCCACGGTGACGGTGGCCATCTCGCGAAGTCCGGCAATCCCGTCCACCAGTTCGGTGCCCGTCCGGCGCCGGTCGTTCCCCAGGTTCGAGATCGTCCCGCCGGTCGCGAGGATGTGGACCCGCGGGCGGGACGATGCCGCGGGCGTGGCCTGAGCGGCGACGGGCGCGGCGCCCCCGAGGAGGAGCGCCGCGCCCGTGGCCCACAGGCGGCACGCACGCGACCGGTCGAGCGCCGGCCGCGGCATGGCTAACGCTTGCCGGCGCCGACGGCCCCGTACAGGCGCGCGGCGAGCGCGTCGTACAGCGCCATCGTCACCTTCCCCGGCTTCCCGTCGCCGACCGCCTTGCCGTCGATGGAGACGATCGGCATCACGTCGGTGGTGGTCCCCGTCAGGAACGCTTCCTGGAGGTCCGGGAGGTGGTGGATGTGGAAGGGCGTCTCGTTGACCGGGACGCCGGTCTCGCGCGCCAGCTCGAGCACCACGTCGCGCGTGATGCCGGGGAGGATCAGGTTGGACGACGGGTAGGTGCGCAGCTCACCGTCGATGACACCGAAGACGTTGGTGTGCGACCCCTCGGTTACCGCGCTCTCCTTCACGAAAATCGACTCGAACGCGCCATGATCGGTGGCATACTGCTTCGCCATCACCGCCCCGAGGAGGTTGACCGTCTTGATGTCGCAGCGCGACCAGCGAATGTCGGGGTAGGTGACGACGCCGACGCCCTGGGCGCGCTTGTCGGTCGGGAGGGTGAAACGCCCGGCCGAGAGGAAGACCGTGCACGGCGTCCCCGCGGGGGGGAAGTGGTGCGTGCGCGGGGCGGCGCCGCGGGTGATCTGCAGGTAGACGGTCCCCTCGCCCGACGTGATGTCGTTGCGCTTGAGGAGCTCGAGCGAGATCGCCTCGATCTCCTCGAGCGAGACCGATGGCGACAGGCGCAGCTCCTTGAGCCCGCGCGCCAGTCGCTTGAGGTGCCGGCCGGATTCGAACAGGCGCCCGTCGACCGCGCGGGTCACCTCGTAGACGCCATCGCCGAAGAAGAAGCCGCGCTCGTCCACCGAGAGCTTGGCCTCGCTACGCGGGAGGAACTCCCCGTTCAGGTACACCACGCTGGACATGTCATCCCCTATCGTCTTGCGACCCGGGCACGCGACGTGCGCGCCCCGCGTCGGTTTCTACGCGTCGTGCGATGGCAAGTCAAGGCAGGCGGGCGATGAAGGCCATGCCATCCGGGTTGTTTCCTGCGTCGATCGTGCGACGCACCGACAGCGTCGCCAGGTCGAGCTCCACCACCTCGCCCAGGGCCGCCGTCGCCACCCAGGCCCGCTGGCCGTTGGGTTCGACCAGGATCCCCAGCGGGACCGCACTGTTCCCCATGTCACCCAGGACCACCTCGGCCTTCTTCCTGGATGGGTCGAAGGGGATCTCGATGGCCTTGATGAGCGCGCGCGTGGCGGCGTCGTACACGGTGATCGCCCCGGCCGCCGCGTTGGAGACCAGAACGCGCCGGCCGTCGGGGGTGAACTTGAGGCGGTTGGGAAAGCGACGCGTCGGCGCCGAGCCTAACGAGTCCAGCGTGCCGGCCCGCATGATCGTGATGTAGTCCAGCGTGCGGTCGGCCGCCCAGACCTCGCGCCCGTCGGGCGAAACGTCGATCGCCTCGGGCCCCTTCCCCGTCACCTTCACCTGCACCGCCTTCCCGGCCGCCAGGTCGATCCGGCTCACGCTCCCCGATCCGATGTTCGCCGTGTACGCCATCGACTCGTCGGGGGCAAGCGCCACCATGTGGGTCCCCTGCTGGTCGGTGGCGATCGCCCGCTCCACCGCGCCAGCCATCGCGTCCACCACGAGGAGCGCGCGGCTCATCTCCACCGTCACCAGCACGCGGCGCCCGTCCTTCAGCCAGACGATTCCGTGCGGCCGCCGGTACTCGCCGAGCGAGATGGTGCGCGGGGCGGCACGCCCGGCGAGGTCGAGCACCGTGAGCGAGTTCCCCGGTGCCTGCCCTCCATAGTTCCCCACCACCGCCGTGCGCCCATCGGGGCTCACCGCCACCTCGTGCGGGCCCTCGCCGGTGGGGTACGTCTTCACGATCTTCCCGCTCGCGAGGTCGACGATGGAGGCCCGCGCGTCACCCTTGTTGAGGACGATCAGCGCACCCTGCGCCCGCGCGGTCGATGCAGGGACGAGGAGCGCCACGGCAGCAAGCGCCGCGACCAGCGTGGCGCGCGCGAACCGCGCCACCGGCGCCACCGGCGCCACCGGCGCCACCGGCGCCACCTGGGGAGCGGCGCGGCGGCCGGCCATCGAACGAATCGTCTTCACCGGGACGTGCCTTCGGAGGAAAGGGATGAACGACATCGCCGCTACGCGCGCGGCACCCTCCCTCGACGCTAATCGCGGTGCCGCCCGGGTGCCAATCCACCGGGGCGAGTCGTCTTCCGGGTAAACCCCGATGAAGCCCCGACTCGCCCTCCGACTCCTTGCCGTCCCCCTCCTCGCCGCCTACGCCGCGAGGCGGCTCGCCAACGCAGACTACTGGGACCTCCTGGACGACGTCGACCTCGCGATCCATGAGGCGGGGCACGTGATCTTCCAGCCATTCGGCGACCATGGCATGACCGCGGGAGGTTCGCTCTTCCAGCTCCTCGTCCCGCTCGCCTTCGTCGCCTACTTCGTCACGCGTCGCGACCGATTTGCCGCATCGGTCGTGCTGGCATGGGTCGCCGTCAACCTCCTCAACGTCGCGTCGTACATCGGTGATGCGCGCGCGCAGGAGCTCCCGCTGCTGGGAGGCGAGAACGCCGTGCACGACTGGTGGTATCTCCTCACCGAATGGGACGCGCTGGGGCGTGACCGCGAGATCGCACGCGGCGTGCGCATGGTGGGGGCGCTGGCATGGGTGGTGGCGGTTGGCGGCGCGTTCGCCTTTGCGCGTGGAGGCGAGCCGATCGCCGGCGAGGCTCCCGAGACTCCAGAGATTCCCGAGACTCCCCGAGCTCCCTTCGCGGGCTGACAGGCATCGCACCGACGAATGCCGGCCCACCCGTCGCCGATCATCCGGCGCCTACGCGCCGATCATCCGGCGCACGAGCTGATGGAACGCCTCCTCCACCTGGTCCCCCGTGAGCGCCGAGGTGCGCAGGACCGGGACCCCTGTCGGCCCGTTCGCCGAGACGGCAGCATCGTCGAGCGCCCACTCGCCGGCGAGGTCGGTCTTGTTGAGCAGGAGGATCGACGGGATGTCGCCGACGGCCTCCTCGGCGACCGTTCGAATCGACCGGGTCGTCGCGAGCGTCTCGGGACGCGTCCCGTCGGCGACGTAGATGAGCCCCGAGGCGCCGCGCAGGTACGACATGCGCACGCGCTGGAACTCGTCCTCCCCCTGCAGGTCCCAGAGGAGCAGCGCGACCGTGGTGTCGCCCAGCTCCACGAGCTTGCGGTCGATCTTCACGCCGATCGTCGCCTGGTACTTCTCCGAGAAGATCGACTCGACGAAGCGCCTGACGAGACTGGTCTTCCCGACGCCGGTGGCGCCGAGCATGCAGATTTTTCTCTGGACGACGGGCATGGGGAGGGCGGGCGGGAGACGGGAGACGGGAATCCGAAGCTACGGCTGCGCGAGCGTGATGCGCAGGTGCACCTTGCGTTGGGTGCGGTCGAGGGCGCTCGTGTCTGGCGTCGCCACCAGCCACCGAGGATCGGCCCCGCGGGCGATGAGGGCGGCGCGCAGGCGCGAGGCGCGGGCCTGGCGGAGGATGGCGTTGGTGGCCTCGGTGCCGACGCTGTCGGCCGAGCCGACGAGTTCGATCGTGGCGGCGTGCTCGGCGCGCGCGGCGCTGGCGAGGAAGGCGCGGATGCGCGTGGCCAGGGAGTCGATGCGGGGCCCCTGGCCCGCGACCGGGAGGGCGCTCCCGAGCGGGAAGTCGAAGGTGACCGCCTCCAGCGAGTCGGCGGCGGCACGGAGGGCGACGGTGGCCGAGTCGGCCAGATCCGTCAGGCGCAACGCCGCGACTCCGGGAACGGCGAGGGCGAGGCGTTGCGCCTCCCGTCGCCACGCGGCGGGCGCCACTCCCTGGGCGACCAGCGTGTCGCCCGCCAGCCGCAAGGATGTGGCGGGGGGCGGGACGAGGAGTGCCCGCGCGCGCGCCACGACGAACGCCGGGTGGAGCGCCACGTACGGCTCCCACTTGGCGTCGAGGCGGGTGGAGTCGAAGCCGGCCGCAGCCGCCATCGCGCCGGGGTCGCGCGCCAGCGGGTCGCGCAGCCCCACGATGAAGCGTCGTCCCTGCTCCCGTCCCGTCGAGGCGATCACCACCCCGGGCTCCCGGCGCAGCGCCCCGAGGTAGCGGTCGAAGCGGCGCTGCTCCAGCACCCGCGGGACGGCGCACCACCCCGCGCCCGCCAGCACCAGCGCCCCCACGACCCAGAGGCGCCAGGCGGCGGGACGCGCGGCGCGCTCCTGCGCCTTGGTGACCAGGCAGCGCTCGAGCACGCCGTCGCGCACGGGGAAGGCGACGCCCGTCTCGGCGAAGCGGTCGATCGCCTCGCCATGGGCCAGGTGCACCTCCTCGAGCGCGCGCTGCAGCGTGGCGCGCAGCGATCGCGGCGGCTCGCCGCGGATGACCGCCGCCAGCACCGCCCCGGGCCCGCTCTCGGCCCACACGGTCAGGTCGCCTAACGCGAACGAGTCCAGCCCTTCGTGCTCCGCCGCGTGGAACGAGTCGCGGGCGAAGTCACGCAACGCCGTCATCATCGAGGCGACCATGTCGGGGGAGAGCGCCTGCACCCCGGGGGCGGTGCGATGGTCGATCAGGAGCCCCGACGCGCGGTGGATCACGAAGAGCTGCTCCACCCGGTAGACCAGCGAGTGGGAGAGGACCACCTCGCCGAACGACCGTCCGGTGCGCATCGCCTCCCATCGCCACGCCAGCCCCCGCAGCGAGAAGGTGTGGTCGAGGGTGGTGTTCAGCGACTGGACGAGCTCGCCCAGCGCATTGGCGATGGCCCGGCGGATGGCCGGTCCCATGACCGGGAAGATCGCATCGACCAGCGGCTGCGGGTCGCGGCGCACCGACGAGCGAATCGCCTCGCCCACCACCGGCCCGAGCGCCGCCCCCAGCCGATCGTCCCCCGCCGCGCGGCGAGTGATCGCCTCCGGCAGGACGCGCGCGACCTCGTCGACGTGGAGGGCCGGGTTGGCGAGCTTGCGCTCGATCTCCCGGATGCGCTCGCGCTCCGGGTCGACCAGGAGGTCCCGCAGCTCCTGCCAGCGGTCGGCCATCGCGCCGCGCGCGCCTAACGCGCCTCGCCGTCGCCCACGAGGCGCTGCGCGAACTCGGCGAACATCGCCGCGAGGACGGTCCGGTCGGCCTTGGCCGAGCGGAGCTCCCAGGCCTCGCGGCGGATCGCGGTCGCCAGCTCCTGGTGCCGGCGCTCGGCGTCTTCCTGCAACTGGCGGAACTGGTCGTTCATCGCGTTGCGCAGCTCGCGATGCTGGTGCGCCACCTGCTCCGCCAGGGCCGCGATGCGGTCCGACAGCTCGCGGTTCACGTTCGCGGTGGCATCCATCGCATCCCGCACCCCCTGGGTGCGGTCGCGCTGCTCTGCCGAGAGCGAGGCCGTCAGCTGCTCGAGCTCCCCGCGCAGGTACTGCTCGGTGGCGGAGAGGCGCCGGTGCATGTCGTCCTTGAGCTCCGCCGACTCGCGCAGGAGCCGCTCCTCGAGCCCGACGAATCGCCGGTCGTAGTCCCGCATCTGCGCGCCGAAGAGGATGTCGCGGATCTTGTCGACATTTCCCGAGTCGCCCTGCGCCGGCGCCTCCGTCGCGGCCCCATCCAGCATGTCGCTCATCCTGTCCCGCCCCCGGCGGCGCGCCCCAGGGGCGGCCACCCGTTCGTGGTAAGGTCGATCGCCAGCCGCGTCCGCACCGCCAGTCGCCGCCGGTGCCTCAACCTGCGCTGGATCGCCTAGTTACGGGCCGCGATCGGGGCTGTCAATGCCGATCGGCGGTCCCGGGAGCCCGATGCGCTCCCGAAACCGCCGATCCTGGATGTCGTACCCGCGCCCGTCCCGCGCCCGTCCCGCGCCCGTCCCGCGGCCGGCTGCCCCGAGTTGCCCCGCGTTTCGCCGCGCCGCCTCGCGCTGCTTCTACCGTCGGGCGAGCAGTTCCTCGATGAGCGCGAGCGCACGCGGGTCGCCCGACTGGCCGAGCCAGAAGAGCGCCTTGCGGCGAAGCTCGGGGTCGCGGCTCGTCTTCACCACCTTCACGAGTGCCGGGACGCCCTCGTCGCGCGGGCGTTGCGACAGGGCGAAGATCGCCTGCTCGCGCACGTCGCGATCCAGCGCGTCCTCACCGACCAGTTCGTCCAGGCCGGCGGTGGCCGGGGTCTCGGCCAGCTGGCCGAGCCAGAAGACCGACTGCCGTCGCACCTCGCGCGGGCGCGCGTCGTCGCGCGCCAGCTGCATCAGGTCGCGCCAGACTTCGACGCTATCGATGAGGGTCAGCGGGAAGATCGCGTCGCGCGCGGCCTTTCCGTCGCTGGCGCGGGCGATGGCGAGGAGGAGACTCGCCGCCTCGCGGGTGCTCACCTGGCCGAGGTCGGTCGCCGTGGAGGACGAGCGCCATCGCCCGCCGACGTAGAAGCGGAGGTCACGCACCGCTCCACCGTCCTTCTCGACAACAACCCGTCCGGGCCCGGCGTCGCAATCGACATCGTACTCCACGTCGCGCGTGTCGCGACCGCCCCATGAGGTGCGCTGCCTCCCGTCGCGGGTGCGCCAGACATTCTGCCCCGATCCACACACCTCGGGACGGAGCGTCACGGTGAAGCGGACCGTCCCCGAGCGCACCGCTGCGAGGCGTTGCGCGGCGTCTTGCGCGATCCCCTGGGCCTGCATGTTCGTCTCGGGGGCCAGGGCGCCTGCCAGGAGCAGGGCGCCGGCCGCCATCCGGATCGCGGGCTTCATTGGCCGATGATCTCCTCGAGGAACTTGACCACGCGCGGATCGCGCGACTGCGTCAGCCAGAAGATCGCCTTCTTGCGCAGGTCGCGATCCTGCTCGGTCTTCGCGATCTCCATCAGCTTGTCCACCGCCGCCGGGTCGCGCCGCTGCGAATAGACGAAGATGATCTGTTCCTTCATCTCGCGGTTGCCGATCCGGTTGTAGAGGTTCCCCAGCTCGTCCATCGACAGCCCGCGGCTCTGGCCGGCCCAGAAGAGCGCCTTCTTGCGCATCTCCATCGGCTCCTTCTCGTCGAGTGCGACATCGAGGAGCCAGCGCCCGTTGTTGGCCGAGCGGTTCTGCGAGATGGAGAAGATGATCTTCTCCTTGAGCTCCTCGGCGTCGACCTTCGCATACAGGCTCTTGAGGAGGTCGGCGTTGCCGGCGTTGCGCTGCTGGCCGAGCCAGAAGATGGCCTGCTCGCGCACCTTGAGCGGGGCGCCGTCGCGCTGCGCCAGGTCGCGCAGGATGGTGGCCGCGCGCTCGCTGCGGTGCTGCGACAGGGCAAAGACCGCCTTGTCGAGGACCTCGCCGCTGTTCTCCTTCTTGAGGATCTCCTCCAGCATCTGGACGGCGCGCTCGTCGCGCGTCTGCCCGAGCCAGAAGACCGCCTGTTCGCGCACCTCGGCGTCCGGATCGTTGCGCACCGCTTCCATCAGGATGTCGGCGGCGCGAGCGTCGCCCTTCTGCGAGACCAGGAAGACCGCCTTGCGGCGCAGCGCGGTCGAGCACTTGTCCCGGCGGGCCAGCACCTTCTCCAGGATGGGGAGGGCGCGGTCGGCATCCATCTGCAGGAGGGCGTTGAGCGCGGCGATGCGCTCGTCGTCATCGTCCACGGGGCAGTCCTGCGAATTGGCCTGAGCCCTCGCGGACCGCTCGCGACGCGCCGGGACATCCGGGACATCCGGACGTGCCGGGGGCTGCGGGCGTTCCGGGCGGGCCACCTGCGCCACTTCGGCGGCGCACTGCGCATCGCCGCGGCGGGCCAGTTCGCCGCACACCCGGATGCGGAGCGTGTTCGCGTCCCCCTGGCTTGCAGCCGACGGAAACTCCTGGCTGAGCCGCGAGAGCGAGGCCAGCGCCCCCTGGAGCGAGGACGACGACCCCTCGCGATACAGCGAATACGCGCGCCAGTACATCGCGTCGCCGGCCAGCGGCTGCTTCCCCGCGCGACGCGCCACTTCCATGAAGAGCTCGGCGGCGCGCAGGTAGTCGCCGCGGTTCATGCGCTCGCGCGCCTGGCGATAGAGCGAGTCCGCCACCTGGTCGCTGGACCAGAGGGTGGCGCGGGGCGATGGATGCGCATCCGCGAGGTCTGCGAGGCGTGCCAGTCCGGCGAGATCGTGGCCGTCCGGGACCACGACGCGCAGGCGCGGCGCCGTACCCTGCGCGTGGGCGACGGCCGACCCCGCCGCCAGGAACAACGCGGCGAGCGAGTGACCGAGGATTCGTGAGGCAATCATGACTATGTCTCCTTACGTGCCGCTGCCGAAGCCGGCGGGAATGGTCGAACGAAGGCGGGAGAGCACGGCCCCGCGCTCGATGGAGCGCTGGACGAGGGCCCGGTCGGCCGACGACTCGGCCGGGAGTTGCACGATCTGCGCAAGGACCAGCTCGAGGTCCTCGAGGAGGTGGCGACGACGGGCATCGCTCGCCGCTGGCGAATCGAGGAGGAGCCGCGTGTCGGCCAGAAGGTCGCGTGCCCAACGGTCCAGCGTCCCTGCCGTCGCCGTGTCGCCCCCCCCGCCGGCGCGGAACGAGGTCAGGAGCGCCTCGGCGCGCGAGAGGTGCTGCACCGTGACGATGTCGTAGCTCTCGCTCGCGGCCGGGCTCCCAGCCGGGCTCCCGGCCAGTGCCGCGGCGCCGCGTGCAACTGACGGTGCCGACGCGAGCGATGGCGGCGCACTCGCCTGGCCGCGTGTCGTGTCGGGGGAGCGACCGGCAGCGGCGAGCGCTGGCTCGGGTGCCGTGCTCCGTTGCCACACGCGTCCGATCCCGATCCCTCCGGCCAACAGGAGGAGCGCGGCCGCCGCCTGCCACAGGTGCGGTGTGAAGCGGAGGCGTCGCGCGGGGAGCGCTCCCACGCCACGCCCGGCGCCGTCACCGATGGCGCGCGATGCCCCGTGGCCGTCGCGCACGTCACCCCCATGCGCCCCGTGTTGCGGGTGCGCCGCGGCCGCCTCGATCGCCGCCCACATCGCCTCGCGGGGGGCGTCGCCGGCAGGGCGGTTGTAGTCGCGCGCCGCCGACTGCAGCCAGTGGTCGAACTTCTCGTCGTCAGTCATGCCGTCCATGCTCCTGCGAAATCCGCCAGCGCCTCGCGCAGGCGGCCCCGGGCGCGAAAGAGCTGCGCCTTGGAAGTCCCGGCCTGGATGCCCAGCATCTGGCCGATTTCCTCATGGGTGTACCCCTCCACGTCGTGCAGCACGAAGACCGTGCGATATCCCTCGGGGAGCGCGTCGATGGCGCGATACAGCCGTTCGCGCAGGTCGGGGTCGGCCTGGCGGGACGCGGTGCCGATCGATGCCGCATCTTCCAGTGCCGTCTCCCGCGTCCTGAGCCGCTTGACCTTGCGCAGTCCGTTGAGCGCCACCGATACCGCGATGGCGTGCAACCAGGTGGAGAAGGCCGAGTCGCCGCGGAAATCGTCCAGCCGCTGAAAGGCGCGGATGAAGGCTTCCTGGGTGAAGTCGCGCGCGAGATCCTCGTCTCCCGCGAGGCGGAAGGCCACGCGGTAGATCCGGTCGACATTGCTCTCGTAGAGTTCGCGCTGGGCGGAACGATCCCCCGTCCTGGCGCGCTCGATGGTCGCTCGCTCGATCACCCACCCCACCATTGGCTTGGTCGTCGGCGCGTCGGCGGGAGCCGATCACGCGAACGCCCTTGGGACACGGCCTCGGCGGGAATGGTTGCGCGGCAGCGGCCCGAACGCCAATCGGTCGTGCTCGCTGGGGGGGGAAACAGAGACGCGGGAGGTGCACTCGGCACCCCCCGCGTCCTGAATTGTCCTGGCTTGTCGTGGCCTATCTACAGGCCCGGCTTGGTGTTAGTTGCAGTGCCCCGGGCCGGTGAGCCCCTCGTTGAAGCTGCCGAGGGTGCTGGCCCAGGCCTGTAGCTGCGTCTTGGTCGCCCCCGTGGGCGCCGGGATCCCGGCCGCAGCCGCCGCGAAGTAGGCGTCGGCGCCGGCGAGGGCCGCGTCGACCGCGGCGATACCCGAACCCGAGGTGCCACCGACGTTCAGGCTGGCGGCGATGAACTGGTGGGCCAGCTGCAGGTAGGCGTTGCCACCCTTGGGCGGGGTGTTCATGATCTCGATGTACGTCTTGCCCGAGTTGTAGAAGATGTCACCGGAGTCGACGTAGTTCTGGCCGCTGTCCCAGTCTTCGGTGTGGTTCTTCCAGTAGCCCTGGGTCAGCGTGCAGTACGAGGGGGGCGGCGGCGGCGTGTAGGTGTTCGTGAAGGTCACGACCGCGCCCCAGTCGTTGTTGATGCGAACGTTGGAGACGTTGTAGCTGACGACATTGACGACGGGGACCATCGGGTTGTTGATGCCCGAGGGGAACTCGGCCACGATCGAGGTCAGCGCCCAGTCCGCTGCGAGCGGGGTCTGCTCCGTCACCGACGCATTGAAACCGCCACCCGCAGTCCCGGTCGACGCCGCCATCACGCACTGTCCCATGGGGACGGCAACAGTTCCCGAGGCGACGGTGCTTCCATCAGACGCATTCGTCACGACGTAGTCGAAGTTGAACGAGACGGCCGACGGCGTCCCGTCCTTGCAAACCCACAGTTCGCCCTCGAAACTTCCGCGATCGTTGAGATTGGGCTTGCCGGTCACCGCCAGCGACGGCGCGGACGGCGCGAGGGTCGGAGCGAACGGGGTAGGCTGGTCGGCGCACGCCGCCACGAGTGCGGCGACGGCCAAGGCGGGCGCCAGGCGCCCGAGACGAGTGACCTTCATGTTTGGGGCTCTCCTATCGGAAAGAATCCAGGTGTGCGGCGGCAAGCGCCAGGATTCTCCTTTTCGGCAGCGGGGCGGTCTCAGGAGCCACGGAGACCCCTCGCTTTGCGCGGCGACCTTGCGGTCGCGTTGCCTTTTCGAAGGAGACGGGAAGGTTCTTATGCATTGTCTGTGCCCGCCTCGTGCCGGACTGGGCAGGTTGCAGCCGCGTGCCGACGGGCGCTGCCGAACCTGTCGTTTGGCGGTGCGCGCCGGGGAGGCCAGGCCAGACTGACGTTGTGGCGAGGAGTGGCGATACGGCAATTCCTGCCGCACGAGCGTCCGTCCCCGTCGCGCACCCGGCCACGTGTTGCGACTCGCCGACAACACCCGTGGCCTTGGCGACGCGCACACGCCAGCGACGGCCTACGCATTCGAGCGGGTGAAGCAGCCCCCGGGGGGACGGGACGAACGCCCCTCGCATCGACATATTGGCGCCCCATGACCCCACCCACGACGAATCGATGAACCCGGTCGAGACTGCGGCCACGTCTCCCGACACGCCAGCGGTCTGGTGGCGGTGGCTTCTCGTGCTCGGGGTGGGGTTCGGCATCGTGGCGGTCGGGGCGCCCGAGGGGATCACCCCCCAGGCGTGGCGCCTGTTCGCGATCTTCATCGCCACGATCATCGGATCGATCCTTCGCCCGGCCCCGGCCGGCGCCGTGGTGCTGTTCGGCGTGTGCGCCATTGCCGTCACGGGAGCGATGACGCCGGCGGAGTCACTCAAGGGATACGGCGACCCGCTCGTCTGGCTCGTGCTCTGCGCCTTCTTCATTTCGCGGGGCGTGATGAAGACGGGACTCGGCGAACGGATCGCCTACCTCTTCATTCGTGCGCTGGGCCGGCGTTCGATCGGGCTCGTGTATGCGCTGGTCGGGACCGACACCGTGCTCGCGTCGATCCTTCCCTCGAACAGTGCGCGGGCGGGCGGCGTGATCTTCCCGATCGCCCGGTCGCTGGCCCACGCCTATGACTCGCACCCCGGCGCGAGCGCCCGGCGCCTGGGGGCGTATCTGATGGTCGCGATCTACCAGTGCGACGTCATCGCCTGCGCGATGTTCCTGACGGGGCAGGCCTCCAACGTCCTCATCGCCCGCTTCGCGCAGGAGGTCAGCGGGGTGACGCTGAGCTATACGACGTGGCTGGTGGCGGGGATCGTCCCGGGAATCGTCTCGCTCCTCGTCGTCCCCCTCATCCTGTTCCGCCTCTCGCCCCCCGAGATCACGCACACGCCGCACGCCACCGAACTCGCGCGCAGCGCGCTGGAGCGGATGGGGCGGCCGTCGCGGGGCGAGTGGATGATGCTGCTGGTGTTCGTGGTGGTCGCGCTGCTCTGGATCACGACGCGATGGCATGGGATCAACTACGCGGTGGTGGCGCTCATGGGAGTCTGCTTTCTCCTCGTCACCGATGTGCTGGAGTGGGACGACGTGATGAGCGACCGTGCCGCGTGGGACGTCTTCATCTGGTACGGCGGGCTGGTGCGGATGGCCGAGGCGTTAGGCGAGACGGGGATCACCAAGCGCTTCGCGGAGGTGGCGGCCGGGATGACCGCGGGGTGGGCGTGGGGGGCGGCGCTGGTGGTGCTGGTCCTCGTCTATTTCTATGCGCACTACGCCTTTGCCAGCATCACGGCGCACGCCACGGCGATGTTCACCCCGTTCCTGGTGGTGGTCCTGGCCGCTGGCGCCCCGCCGCAGCTGGCGGTCCTGGCGCTGGCGTACGCCTCCAACCTCGACGCCGCGCTCACGCACTACGGCACGACGACTGCCCCGATCTATTTCGGCGCCCGGTACGTGAGCCAGCGCGAGTGGTGGCGCCTGGGGTTGATCACGTCGGTCGTGACGCTGGCCATCTGGGGGGTGCTGGGGCCGGCCTGGTGGCGCCTGCTCGGGATGTGGGGGTGAGCTGCGGGGTGAGACGCGGGAAGGCCCGCGGGGCGGTCGCGAGAGGGTGACCCGGAGCACTTACGAACGTACCGTCTCCCGCCGTACACTAGCGCCGCTCGTCTTCTCGTCCTCTCGTCTTCTCGTCTTCTGGTCCCCATGCGTCGCCCCCACCTCTCGCTCCAGTCCGATCCCGATTCGGCGCCCCAGCGCCTCGACCAGGTGGAGACGCCGGCGGCGCTCGTGGACCTGGATCGCCTGTCGCAGAACCTCGACCGGATGGCCGAGTATGCCGCAATACACGGTTTGTCGCTCCGGCCGCACGTGAAGACGCACAAGTCGCCGCGCATCGCGGCGGAGCAGCTGCGCCTGGGGGCGGTGGGGCTCACCTGCGCCACGCCGCGGGAGCTCGAGGTGATGGCGGACGTGACGCGCGACCTCCTGTTCGCCTACCCGTTGCTCGGGGCGCCCAGGCTGGCACGCGTCCTGTCACTCCCCGAGCGCGTGCAGCTGACGGTGGCCGTCGACTCGATGATCGCGGTCGACGAGCTCGCCGCCACCGCGCGGATCATGGATCGCCCGGTGCAGGTGTACGTCGAGCTGGACCTGGGAATGCACCGGGTCGGCGTGCAGAGCGTCGACGACGCCATCGCCCTGGCGATGCGTGTGGCCGAGCAGCCGCCGCTCCAATTTGCCGGGATCACCTTCTATCCCGGGCACATCCGCGAGCCTGTCGGCGAGCAGGACGCGAAGCTGGCGCAGCTGCGCCGCGACCTGCGTGCCGCGCTGGAGCGCATGGAGCGTTCGGGGGTGCGTCCCCGGGTGGTCAGCGGCGGGTCGACCCCGGCCGCCTGGCGCATGCACGAGATCCCGGATGTCACCGAGGTGCGCCCCGGAACGTACGTCTACAACGACCGGACGACCGCCGAGATCGGCGCGTGTGCATGGGACGACTGTGCGTTCACCGTCCTGGCCACCGTGATCAGCACCGCCGTCCCCGGGCAAGCCGTCATCGACGCCGGCTGCAAGGCGCTGGGACGCGAGCCCGTTCGCGGGGTGTCGGGGGAAGGGTTCGCGGCGCTCGTCGACCGGCCGGAGGTGACCGTGCAACGCATGTCGGAGGAGCACGGGATCCTCGACCTCAGCCGCACTGCCTGGCGTCCGCGGGTGGGCGACCTCGTGCGGCTCGTCCCGAACCACGTCTGCATCGTCGTGCACCTCAACGACACGATCCTCGGCGTGCGCGGCGAGGTCATCGAATCGAGCTGGCCGGTCAGCGCGCGGGGGCGGGGAGGAGCATCGGCCGGAGAAGCGTAGCCGGAACGACGAGCGAGACGTGCACGCGAACGCGGCGCCCCACGACCAGGAAGATCGGGTTGAGGCGATCGATCCCTCGCGGGATCGCGATCCCGTACTCGCGGATGGGCACGTCGATGCGGCCGCGGAGTGACACGTGCCCCGAGCGTTCCGCGTCGTCGAGGCGCGAGACGGGGCAAGTCGAGACGACGTCGCAACTGCGGCCACGGAGCAGCAGCGTCCCCGCCACGCGCAATTCCCCGTCGTCCCGTTGCACGCGTCGGCTCGTGAATGAGATGAACGGATGCCTCCGGGCGTCGAGGAAAGACGGCCCGCGCAGGTGACGGTCGCGCGCGGCGAGGCCGGTGGAGAGGCTCTCGGCGGCGACCACGACCTCGAGGGTCGTGCGCGCGATGTCGGTGCCCGCCAGGACCAACGTCCCGCGCACGTCGTCGAAGCGACCGCGCACGGGAAACGGGCCTAGCCACGCAATGAACTCGACGCCAAGCGAGCGCGCATCGAGCCGCAGGCGCGTCACCTCATCCATCATCAGTCCGGCGGGGCACCGCGGTCGATCCAGCGGGCGATCGTCGCCCGCTGGTTGTCGGTGAGCGCGGGGGCCGCGAGCGGCATCCGGCTCACCCCGGCGCGGAGGGCGGGGTCGTCCGAGAGAATGCGCACGAGCCACGACCGTGAGGCCGCCCCGGCAATGACGATGGTGTCGCCAGGGCTGAGCCGCGACGGGCGACCGACCAGGGCGGCGTGCGACGCGCCGGCCACCAGGGAGAGCCCCGCTTGCCGCGTGGTGGCGGAGTGGCAGCCCCCGAAGGCACACCGACGGTCGAGGATGGGCTGGACGTCATGGCTCAACGTGGGTGACGCGACGACCACGTCGGGGAGCCCGAACGTGGGATCGAGCACACCGTCGAAGTCGGCACACGCCACCAACCATGGAATGGCGACCAGCCCCGCGATGCACACGCGGCGGATGATACGCCTCGCTCCTTCCGTCAGGCGCAGCACGCTCACCGCTCCCCCGCGCCCACGCCCACCAGCGCCCGGAGCGTCGCCACGCTTCCGGGGGCATAGAACCACTCGCCGGCGACGGTCATGCGGCTTCCCACCCGCCACCGTGCGCCGGCGGCAACGTGCGGCCGGCTGGCCCGCAGCCGCAGGATCGGGTGATCGGTGTCTCTCGTTCCGTCGTCGCGCATGACGCCGATGTCGAAGCGCGAGCGGTCGACGCGCCCTCCTGCCGCAAGCCACACGAGCGTCCCCGCGGTGGACAACGCGCGTGAGGCGATCAACTCGCCCGCCGCGAGCCTTGGCTCGAAGCGATCGTTGGAGTCGTTCCCATGGCAGACGGCGGCGTAGTACGTGGCCAGCTCGGGGGGGCCCGAGGCGGCCGTGGCAGCGTTGCAGGTGATGGCTCCCTCCACCCACCCCGTCACCGCCGAGATCCGGGGCGAGATCGCGATGCCGCGCCAGGTCACCAGCGTGCGCGACACCGCCCCCGACACGAGGTTGGCCCGGGCGTCGGCGACGCGAATGGGGGGCACCCACGACCCCTCGATCACCGCGGCAGCCGTCCGCACCACCACACGCGGTCGCGGGAGGACGGGCGACAGGTTCGTCGTCTCGGGCTTGTCTATTCCCGGGCGTCGCCGCGATGCGGAGAGCGGGGGGATCCAGGTCGCCTCGACACCCAGCGACATCCGATGCCCGGGCACGACGGCGCCCAGCGAAGAGTAGATCATTGCGGCCGCGTAGTAGGCCAGGAGGCGTCCCTCTGGTTCATCGGCCCGGTAGACCTGCACCTCGCGCCCCTGGGCGGCGATGGGGACCGCGGCGCCGAGCGCAGCCCAGAGTGCCGCGCAACGCGCGACCGCGACGAGCCGCATCGAGGGAACGGCCCTGCGATGGCCACCCACCGCGGGCGAGGAAGAGACGCGCCGCCGCCGAGCGTTTGCCTTCACTACCCCCACGACCGACGACGGCGCCTCCCCGGATCGCATCAGCGCCGCGCCCTCAGGGAACCTGCACGGTCCCGCTCATCCCCGAGTGCAGCGAACAGAAGAAGTCGAAGGTGCCCGCGGTATTGAACGTGCGCGACACGGATGCATTCGACGTGTTGGGTATGGCCGCCGGTGCCCCGGTCCCCTGGAAGTTGACGTTGTGCACGAGCGCGCCGAAGGCCCACGTGACCGTCCCGCCGCGAGCAATGACGACGTTGGCCGGCGTGAAGTCGTTGGTCGTCGCCCCCGCAACCACGGTGACCGCCGACGGAAGCGAGCCGCTCACGGTCACACCGACGCCCACGCTCCTCGTGACGCTCCCGAGCGTCCCCGTGACCGTGATCGTCGCCGTCCCGACGGATGCGCCGACGACGTTCCCCGACGACGAGACGCTGGCGACCGCCGGATTGTCGGAGGCATACGCGAAGCTTACCCCGCCGATGGGCGTCCCACTCGAGGAGCGTCCGGTGGCGGTGAGCGCCTGCGCCTGCCCGACGGCGAGCGTCACGGTCGACGGCGTCACGGTGAGGTTGTCGAATGTGGCCGACGCGGGCGGCTCCGTCGGCCCGCCATTGCCGCCGCTCCCGCCACCCCCGCACGCCGCCAGGAACAATGCCGCGCCGGACATGAGCATCGTTCGACGCACGAGCACAGGGAAGGGTGAAGAGAGAGGCACGGACGTGGTGGCAACGGGGGAGGCGGGAGACGCAGCGCTCGCGCCCACGATTCGATCGCAGCGCGAACGTAGGGCTCGGCCGCACCCCGTTCAACGCCAAGGCGGTGAAGGGCCGGCTTCGTGCGGTGAAAGGCCAACCGGCGGCGGCGAATGCCCGGCCGCTGCGCCTGCTACCCCCCGATCAGCTCGCGAACCCGCGCGCGGTAGCTCTTCCCGGTCTGGACACGCGTCCCATCGGCGAGGACGATGATCCAGTCGCCCTGGAACCACGGCTGGAACTCACGGATCCGCTCCACGTTCACGATCGCCGAGCGATGCACGCGCACGAAGGTGTCGGAGGGAAGCCGCCGCTCGAGCTGCGTGAGGGTGACCCGATGCTCGAAGACCTGCTTCCCCACATGCAACCGCGCCACATCGTCCGCAGCCTCGATCCAGTCGATGTCGTGCGTGCGCAGGTAGAGCATGCGGTCGCCGACGCGCACCGTGAGGCGGTCGGCCCCCGCGCGCGGCGGCTGCATCGAATCGAGGACGCGCGCGAGGGTGGTCGCGTCGTGCGCTGCCGGATGGGCCTGCGCCGACGGTCGCAGGAAGCCGACGACGCGATCGATCGCCCGGGCGAACCGCTGCCGGTTGACCGGCTTGAGGAGGTAATCCACGGCGTTCACCTCGAACGCCGCGAGGGCGTGCTCGTCGTAGGCCGTGACGAAGATGACGGCGGGCATCCGGTCGACGCCCACGGCGCGGATCACGTCGAACCCGCCCCCCTCGGGCATCTGCACGTCGAGCAGCACGAGGTCCGGCGACTCCTCCCTGATCCGGGCAATGGCGCTCGCCCCGTCGCCGCACTCGCCGACGACCACGACGTCGTCGCGCGTCGCGAGGAGGGAGCGCAGGTGCTCGCGCGCCAGCGGTTCGTCGTCGATGACGAGGATGCGGACCCGGGCCACGGCAGAAGCGTCAGTCGGGGACATGTCGCGCAGCCACGACGCGTGCGGCCGGCTCGAGATGGAACGGGATGACGATCGAGACCTCGAAGCCACCTGTCGGGCGCGGGCTGGCGTCGAAACGGTACGCCTCGCCGTACAGCGACGACAGGCGGGCGCGCGAGTTGGCGAGTCCCACTCCCTCGCGCCGTCCATCCGGCGCCGCCTCGCCAACGCCGTCGTCGCGCACGACGAGGGCGAGCGCATCGCGCTCGCGCCGGGCGATCACCTCCACCACGCCACCCGTGGCGCGCGGCCCCAGCCCGTGCTTGATCGCATTCTCGACCAGTGGCTGCAAGATGAGGTTTGGCACGAGCGCGTCGTGCACGTCGGCCGCCATGTCGACGTGCACGCGCAGCCGCCCCTGGAAGCGCTCGCGCTGGATCCCCACGTAGTGCTCGAGCACCTCCACCTCGCGGGCCAGCGCCACCTCCTGCTCGGCGGCGCTTCCGAGGGCGATGCGCAGCAGCTCGCTCAGCCCCGCCACCATGCGCTCCGCCCGGTCCGGCGCGCGGTGGATGAGTGCGGTGATGGCATTGAGCGTGTTGAAGAGAAAGTGGGGATGGAGTTGCAGCTTGAGGCTCTGCAACCGGGCCTGGTCGAGACGGGATTGCAGCTGCTCGCCCGCCCGCGCCGCGATGGCGTAGCGCGTCCCCAGCTGCTCCTGCCAGTGCGTGGCGTAGGTCGCCACCCCCCCGGCGCAGGCGAGGAGGAAGAGGCGTGCCGCTTCGTCCAGCGGCGAGACACCGGCCGTGGTCAGGGCGGCGAGCGGGCTCGTCACCAGCGCCAGCTCCCCGCTGACGGCGAACCCCACGACCAGTCCCGCGTACTCCACTACCGCCAGCGCCGAGACCACCGCCGCCTTCCGCGTGCTGGATGCCACCGGGAGGGCCGCGAGGATGATGAAGTAGGCGGTAATGATGGGGGTCTTGAGCGCCAGCATCGGGGTCGACGCGAGTGCGTACCCGCCGATGATGAAGCTCACGGCGGTGACGTCGAGCAGCGGGTTGGCCACGCTCAACCACGCGGGGAGGAGCCGACGGCGGTGGAAGAGCGGGACCTGCACGATCGCCCAGGCCAGCGTCGGCGTGAGGATCATGACGTTGACACGGTTCAGCGCCGGTGTGAGCGACGGCGCGTAGAGCATGGCGGCCCCCCCGAGCAGGAGGAGGACCGCGATCCTCACCGCATTGAGGACGCGCTCCGCCCGGTCGCGCTCGGCAACCAGGATCTCGCCCGGGGAGAGGATGGGGGCGGGGGGGGACACGCCGACGCTCGACTCGATCACCCCACAATGTTTCACCATCGATGCGGCCCTGACCAGACGCGGCCGCCGGGCTGGGCCGTGCTACCGCCCGAGCCAGTAGCTCGCCTTCACCAGGAACACGTTGCGGGCCGGGGCGCGGAATACGCTCGCCACGTCGCGCGTGGCGCCAAGGTCGGCCCAGTCGTCGAAGCCTTGCCGCTGCTGCTGCCACACGAAGAAGAGCGTCGATCCGGGGCGATACTCCCAGCGCAGCACGGCATTCCCGCGCAGCGAGCGCACCAGGAAGTCCTGCTCCGCGAAGGTGAAGGGGGCGGCGGGGCCCTCACCGTCGGGGTCGACCGTCACCTGGTTGCCCGCCTTCGCCCCCGCGCGGGTGATGGTCCCGCGGTCGATGCCATACCGGTCGAAGGCGAAGGCGCCCGGTGTGCGGAACTCCTTGAAGGCGCCGTATCGCCCCGAGGCGACGAACGGCTGGGCCCAGAGCTGCAACGTCAGCGTCGGCGAGAAGGTCCACTCGGCGCGGGCGTCGAGCGAGAGCTCGCCCTGGTCGATGTCACCGAAGACCCATCGCCCGCCGTAGGTTCCGGTGGCGAGGGGATCGCGCACCATCGTGACGTACTGATCCACGTCCCACTGGCGGGTGAACTTGGGCCCCAGCTGGAAGCGCGCCGCGCTGGTGGGACGCAGCTCCATGCCGAGCTCCACCGTGTGTCGCCACTCGCGCTGGGCGTTGCGATTGTACTCGTAGTTGACCTGGGCCACGACCGCGCGCCGCGAGTCGGACTTGAAGCCCGATCGCAGCTGCCACTCGGCAGGCTTTCGCGTGTTGGGGCCGCCGCGCAGGAGGCGATCGTCGACCGTCTCGGGCTGGAAGAACCCCCAGAAGTTGTAGCTCCAGAAGGAATTGAGGAGTCCGGAGCTCAGGAGCGAGACGCGCCGCTCCACGACGTCGCCATCGAAGTTGGAGGCGGTGGTCATGTACAGGCTCGACTCGTGGTTGCGCAGCAGGCGCCCGATGCTGGGCTCGCGGTACTGCAACGCGCCGGAGAGCGAGCGGAAGTCGGCGCGCGTCTGGAAGCCCAGGTCATTGACCTCGAACCCCGGGGACGTCTCCTCGTACGTGACGGAGCCCAGCCAGTGCTCACCGGCGGTGCGGGCCAGCGAGAGCGTCCCGAAGTATCCACCTAACGAGGCGCGGGTGGTGTCGAGCGAGAGGGCGCGGCTGTCGGGGCGCTGGTAGGCGCGAATGGGGGAGCGCTGCAGCGCCGTCATCACCTGCGGGTCGCCGGTGACCCGGCTCCCGGCCATGAAGCCGCTCAGCGCCCAGGTGCGGTTCCCCCAGCGATGCTCGAAATCGCCCCCCGAGACGAGGGCATCGCGCACGAAGAGCGGAGCGAGCGAGGGGTCGGCCAGGTCGCGCCGCACCCCGGTCACGACGCCGCCGACGACCGAGTTCCCCTGGCGGAAGTCCTGGCGCACGCGGGTCACGAGGAATTCGGTCTGCGGCTCCACCACCGCCGAGCCGGTCACGCCGCCGGGGAGGGCGTAGCGGCCGCGCTCCTCGCGCGTGAGCGCCCCCAGCACGCCTAACGATAACCCGCGGTTGGTCTTCCCCGACACCTTGGCCGCGGCCAGGATGTCCGACTGCGCGGGGACGTCGCTGTACTCGGCACCGAGGGCGTCGAGCGAGCGGCGCGGCGCACGCCCCACGCGCCGCGTGTAGAAGAAGTTGCTCGGGTTGTTGTCGTTGAAGGTGACGCTCTGCCCGAACCGGAAGATGTCGATCCCCTCCAGGAAGAACGGGCGCCGCTCGGGGAAGAAGACCTCGAAGGCCGTCAGGTTCACCACCGCGGGATCGACCTCGACCTGGCCGAAGTCCGGGTTGACCGTCGCCGTCAGGGTGAGCCCGGCGGGGAGCCCGTAGCGCAGGTCGGCACCGAGCCGGCCCGACGCATCGGTCGGGGCATGGAACGGGTCGGCGGCGCTCCCCGGCGCCCGCGTGACCTGCGTGGAAACGTAGGGAAGGACCTCGAGGCGTCGCGGCGCCACCAGCGAGTCGAGCCCCACGAGGTCGCCATAACGCGAGACCACGCCGGGCTGCTGCGGCGGCATCGGCGACCAGGTGGCGCTCTCCTCGTTGCGGGCGAGGAAGCGCCCGAACTGGATCCCCCACTTGGTCACCCCGCGTTCGCCCACCTGGAAGCGGAGCTGCGACAGGGGAATCCGCAGCTCGGCCGTCCACCCCGCCGAATCGATCCGCGTGGCGCTGGCCCACACCGCATCCCATAGCAGGTCATTCTGGGAATCGTTGTAGCGGAACTCGTCGCGTTGCACCCCGCGAGGCGAGACCGCGAAGATGAAGGCGGTGCGCCGGTCCAGGTACGAATCGATGCCGATGCGGATCCAGTCGGAGTAGATGTCGTCGGCATCGCGACGCCCCATCTGCCGGGCGATGGAATCCGGGCGTGGATCGTGAAGACGCGCGCCGACGTAGAGGGCGTCGCGGTCGTACAGGATCCGCACCTCGGTGGCGTGCGATGCCGGCTTCCCCGGAGAGGGACGCGCCTGCGTGAAGTCGGTGGCCGGGACGGCGCGCCCCCAGTCGGCCTCGTCCAGGCTCCCGTCGACGTGAATCGGAGCGGTGCGGAACACGGCGCGCAGCGTCGGACGCGCCAGGGTGTCGGACTGCTGGGCGCCGCCCCGGACCGAGCTGGTGGCGAGCGCGAGTCCCGCCGTCAGGAGCAGGCGGGCATATGCCTTCAACATGTCAGGAACCGGCATGGGGATGGGGAGACCTGCCAGATACGCACGGCCCCGTGCGGAGGTTGGGAGGACGAGGGGGAAAGCCGGTGGGGAACAGTTGCTCCCTCGTACCTACCGTAACTCGCTGCCGCCCTGCGCTTTGAACGCGTCCGCGCCGACACTTACGCGAAGCGCCGCAACGAGAATGGCGTGAGATCGAATGCGGACACTCCCCGAGTCACGAGGTCGGCCGCCACCTCGCCCAGCACCGACGCGAACTTGAAGCCGTGGCCCGAGCAGGGGCTCAACACCAGCACCTCGTCGAGCTCGGGGTGGCGATCGACGATGAAATGGGCGTCGGGGGTGTTGGTGTACATGCAGACGGCGCGGTCCCGGAGCGGACCCGCCGCCGCGGGGACGAAACGCCGCAGCAACTCGTGAACGGGAGCAGCGTCCTGCTCCGTGACCGTGCGATCGATCGACTCCGGCGTCACCGTCGTCCCGCTGTGGTGAACGCCGATCTTCACCCCGTCGCCGAGGTTGGGCTTGGTGTAGAACAGCCGCCCGTCGTCCAACTCCCAGATGGAGACCGGCATGTGCTCGGCGGAGAAGTGCTCCGGAGTGCTCACCGGATCGAACCAGTGGATCACCTGGCGCTCCACCGTGAGCGGAAGGGCGAGCGACGCGAGGAGCGGAGCCGTCCAGGCCCCGGCGGCGACGACGAGCTGCCGCGCAACGACCGTCGCCTGCGCCGTTCGAATGGCGATCCCCTCGCGCGTGCGATCCCACCCCTGCACCGCGTCGCCCCGCCGGAGGATGGCGCCGTGGAGTTCCGCCAGCTGCAGGTGCGTCCGGACGATGGCGTCGGGGAAGAGGATCCCCGCGCGACGCTCGAGCACCGCCACCATTCCCACCGCGGGCGTGAAGGCGGGAAAGCGCTGGCGCAGCTCACCCGCCGACAGGAGCTCGTGCGGGATGTCGTGCTCGGCGGCGCTGCGCAGCGTCCCCTGGACCAACGCCCCCCCCTCGCCCCCGACCATCACCCCCCCGGTCTGGCGAAGGACGGGGTGCTCGGCCACCTGGTCCAGCTCGTCCCACAGCGTATAGGCGCGCTGCACGAGCGGGACGTATAGCGGATGCTCGTAGTATGCCTCGCGAATCATGCGCGACTTCCCGTGGCTCGACCCCATGGCGTGCGGCGGGGAATAGCGGTCGATGCCGACGACCCGCAGGCCACGCCGGGCCAGCTGATAGGCAGCCGAGCTCCCCATGGCGCCCAGGCCGACGACGGCGACGTCGAATGGTGTGGTCACGGGAAACGGGGACGGGATCGGGGCGGGGACGGGACGGGGACGGGGACGGGACAGGCGAGCTGGCGCTTGGGGAGACGCTACGGCACCACGTTGACGTCGCCGACCATCGAGCCGTGGATCGAGCAATTGTAGCGGTACACGCGGGGCGTGTTGAACTGCCGCGTCTCCGTCTTGTTGGCCGTCGCCACGTCGATGCTGTTAGGCGCGCCGGGGACCTGCTCGAAGATGACGGTATGGGGGGTCGCGCCGAAGACGAACTCCACCGTTCCCCCGGCCTTGATCGTGACGCGAGATGGGGAGAAGACGTTCCCCGTCATGGTGACCGTTGCCCGCGTCGCCGCCGAGGTGACGGTCACCTGGGCGCTGGCGCGCTTCCCGGCAATGGTCGCTCGGATGTCGGCTGTCCCCGGGATGAGGGCCGTCACCACACCCGTGGCATCCACCGTGGCCACGGCGTAGTTCGAGCTGGTCCACGTCGCGGCCGGCGCGCCGGTCACGACGTTCCCCGCAGCGTTCCGGGCCGTCGCCGACAGCTGCTTCGACTCTCCTACGAGAAGCGCCAGGGTGGGGACGTCGAGCGAGACCGATGCAACCGCACTTGTCCCCGTGGGGTTGCCATCGCCACCGCCGCCGCACGCGGCGACCGCCAGCAGCATCCAGCCCATCGACCGGCGTCTCAGCATCCGGGCCTCCGGCAGGGGGTTCACGTCGAGGAAGGCGTGGTACGCCACTCCGCCACCGCGCGCACCGCCTTGCAGGATGGGCCGTGGTCGGCGCAGTACCATCCGTGTTGATCCAGGAAGACCTGGTGCACCCCCGGCTCGCGCTCGTATCGCACCTTGTAGAGTGCCGCGACACGCGTGTTGGCGCCCACCACGGCACGCGCATCCAGCTCGTCGACGAAGACGCGCTGTGGCCAGAGGTCGAACTGGACTTCGTATCCGTTGCTGCTTGGCACTGTCGAGCCGACGGGGGACGGGAATCGGGACTGCGATCCCGAAAATACTCCACGTTGCGGCGCGTGGCGATTGCGATGAGCTTGAGGCGGCTTCGGCCCGACCACGCCTCATCGGTGCCCCCCTTCCCCACCACCCTCGTGCGCACCTGGCAGCTCCTTTCCCTCGCGCTCGCGGTCGCCGTCGTCTTCCTCGTGCGCGCCGAATATGCGGGCGCACCGGCGCAGGTTTACCTGTTCAAGCCGCTGGCGACGATCCTGGTCATGGCCCTGACGTTCCCCCTCGCCTGGGGGACGGCCGATCCATACGCGCGATTCGTCCTCGGGGGGCTCGTCTGTTCGCTGGCCGGCGATGTCTTCCTCATGCTTCCCAGCGACCGATTCGTCGCCGGACTCGCCTCGTTTCTGGTCGCCCACCTCTTCTACATCGCGGCCTTCACCCGGGATGGCGGCTTTTCCCGTGGCTCCGCGACCGCGCTCCCGCTCGTGGCGATCGGGGCGATCGTCCTCTCGCTCCTGTGGCCGCTCCTCGGTCCGTTGCGTCTCCCCGTGCTGGCGTACATGCTGGTGATCCTCGTGATGGCCTGGCAGGCGCTGGAGCGCTCGCGGCTGGGGGCGCACGACGGCGCGTGGTGGGGGGCCGTGGGTGCCGTCCTCTTCGTGGCGTCCGATTCCTCGCTCGGCCTGGCGCGCTTTCGCGGCGACCTTCCCGGCTCGCGCGCGCTCATTCTCGTCACGTACTACCTGGCCCAGTGGATGATCGCCACCTCGGCGCTCGTCCGCGCGGGCCGGCTCGCTCGTTAGGGAAACAGCATGGCGATCCTGGTGGAAGCATGCGTCGACTCGGTGCAGGGGGCGCTCGCCGCCGAGCAGGCAGGAGCGGGGCGCCTGGAGCTCTGCGCCAACCTCGTCGAGGGCGGGACGACACCGAGCGGGGGGATGATGCGCGCGGTGCTCCGCTGCGTCGGGATCCCGGTGTTCGCCATGGTGCGCCCACGGGGCGGCGACTTCCTGTATGATGCCGCCGAGATCGAGGTGATGCTGCGCGACATCGAGTTCGCCAAGTCCTGCGACATTCACGGGATCGTGAGCGGGGCGCTCAACCCCAACGGGACGATCGACGAGGACGGGACGAGCGCCCTGATCGAGGCCGCGCACCCCCTCCCCTTCACCTTCCATCGTGCCTTCGACGTGACGCGCGACCTGGACGAGTCGCTCGACACCCTTCAGGCGTTAGGCGTGCCACGCGTGCTGACCTCGGGCGGCGCGGCGAGCGCGCTCGAGGGGGCCGGGATGCTCGCCCGCCTCGTGCGCCGCGGCGGCGACCGCATCGTGGTGATGGCGGGCGGCGGCGTGCGGCGCGACAACGCCGAAGCGGTGGTGCGCGCGGCCCGCGTGCGCGAGGTGCACCTGCGAGGGGCGCACCGCACCGACGGCCGGATGACCTACCGGGCACCGCGCCTGCACGTCGCCCGCCCCTTCGTCCCCGACGCCTACGCGTGGGACGTGACCGACGGGGCCGAGATCGCGGCGGTGGTGGCCGAAGCGGCGCGCGGCGCTATGCCCTGACGGCGCGGCAGTTGAAGCACCCCGGCCTGGCGTTGTGCAGGTGCACGACGTCCACGCGCTCGATGGCGGTGACGCCGGCGGCCCGTCCTGCCTAACGGGCGCCGAGGGCGGTGGCGGACAACCCGCCGTGCCTGGCTTCGTGCTCGAGGAGCCACCGCTTGCGCTCGATCCCGCCGCCGTAGCCCGTCAGCGCCCCATTGCTCCCGATCACGCGATGGCAGGGAACGATGATGGAGATGGGGTTGCGCCCGTTGGCCAGCCCGACGGCGCGCACGCCCTTGGGGTTGCCGACCTCGCGGGCGATGTCGCCGTACGAGACCGTCTGCGCGTACGGAATGTCGCGGAGGGCCATCCAGACCCGGCGCTGGAACTCGGTGCCGTCCGGCGCCAGGGGGATCTCGAACGTGATGCGGGTGCCGTCGAAGTATTCCTGCAGCTGCCGGACGGCGTCGGCGAACGCCGCATCGTCGCGCATCCATCCCGCGTCGCGCGCCGGCCCGTGGGCATGCGGCGTCATGTACAGCCCGGTGAGGTGCCGGCCGTCTCCCGTCAGGAGCAACTCGCCGAGCGGCGAGGGCATGGTGGTGTAGTACACGGTCGTCTGTGGAGTCATCGCGTCAGCTCCGGGAGGGGGAATCGGCAGGGGTGGCCGCCGTGCGCCAGAGGTGCATCGCGGCGTATGCGCGCCACGGACGCCAGGCTTCGGCGCGCCGCACGAGTTGCGCGGCCGTGACGTTGCCGGCGGCCCGGCGTAGCACGAGATCGTTGGCGGGAAAGGCATCGGGCCAGCGCAGTGCGCGCATGGCGATGTAGTGCGCCGTCCACTCCCCGATTCCCGGGAGGGCGGTGAGTGCACGCACGGTGCGCTCGGCGTCGGCGCCGGGAGCCAGGACGATCGCACCACCGGCCACCGCCCGGGCCAGGGCAAGGACGGCGTCGGCGCGCGCCCCGGGCATGCCCAACGATGCAATGTCGCTGGTGCCGAGCCCGGCAAGGCGCTGCGCCGTCGGCATCACCCGGGTCAGGGCATGGTGACCACCCGCATACGGCGCGCCGAAGCGCTCCACCAGGCGTCCCATCACCGTCGTCGCCCCTCGTACGCTGACCTGCTGTCCGAGGATGGCCCGCACCGCCAGGGCGAAGCCGTCGAGCGTACCGGGGATGCGCACGCCCCCGAACGCCGACGGCGACGGGATGGCCCCGGCGCGCGCCAGGTGACGCGCGACGGCATCCGGATTGGCATCGAGGTCGAGGAGATCACGCAGCCGGGCCAGCAACGGCATGAGGACCGGGAGCAGCGTGGGCGAGAGGCGAGCGACGATCGCCCCTCGCGCGCGCCCGGGTGCGGTCGCGCGCCCGCCTCGACGAGCGTGACGCATCTCCACCTCGACGTGCCCCACGAGTTCGCCGTCGGCGCAACGCGCATCGGGCACGGCGTCGCCGCGAGGCGCTGCCGCCATCGACGCCGGAAAGCGGACGGTCGCCGCATACCGGCCGTCGCCCACCCACTCGGCGCCCGGGGTCGCGCGTGCCGCGAGCCAGTCGATCAGCGACTCCCAATCGAGCGGCGGACGGTAGTCGAGTGCCAGCTCGATGTGATCGGCCGTTGTCGTTCCTGCCGTGCTCGCCGCGCACGACAGGCTCGCCGTGCTCGCCGTGCTCGCCGCGCTCGTCGCGCTCGTCGCGCTCGTCGCGCTCGCCGCGCTCGCCGCGCTCGCCGCGCGTCGCAGCTCGGCGGGGGTGAGCCGGTAGCGCCGCTTGAAGGCGTCGTTGAACCGACGCAACGACTCGAAACCCGCGGCAAAGGCTACCTGCCCCACGGGGAGCCTCGTTTCGTGCAGCAAGCGCTTGGCGAGCAGCAGGCGGTGGGTCGTGGCCAGGTCCAGGAGCGATACACCGAGCTGCTCCGTGACCGCGCGCCGCAAGTGGCGCCCGGTCACGCCTAACGACCTGGCCAGCTCCTCCACCGAGCCGTCGTTCAGCGCCCCGGCGGCGATGGCGCGCGTGGCCCGCTGCGCCAGGAGCGCCGTCGCATCCACCGGGGCATTCCCCGGCGCCAGCTCCGGGCGGCAGAGGAGGCAGGGGCGGAATCCGGCCCGCTCGGCCGCCGCCGCATTGGAGAAGAAGCGGCAGTTGGCCGCGCGAGGCGTGCGCGCCCGGCACACCGGGCGGCAGTAGATGCGCGTGGAGGTGACGCCGACGTAGAAGACGCCGTCGAAGCGTGCGTCGCGCGCCGAGAGGGCGCGGTAGCAGGAGGGGCGGTCGAGGGGCATGGGAATAGTGTAACCCTGACCGTCCCGTCCCACTCGCCATTTTCGGACATTCCGGCCCGCTCCCTCCGGCCCTCCCCCCGCGCCCGAGCGCGCGCCCGAGCGCGCGCCCGACCCGCCATTCGATCAGGCGCCCGGCTAGCGCCCCTCGAACAACAGGATCGCCCCGCGCCTTGCCGGGATCCGGATCGCCTCACCCGGGGCCCAGCTCCCGGCATCCTGGAAGCCATCGATGGCGGGGATGCGGATGCGCGTCCGCGCCGGGTCCAGGCCAAGCGCCCGCCAGTCGACGCGAAGCCGCACGCTGGCGTCGGCGTCGCGCCAGGAGCCTAACGATACCATCGCCCGGCCCGGGCGCACCCACGTCGTCGCCTTCACCGCCGTGTCGCCCGTCGTGACGGGCGATGCGCCCGACCACCATCCGATCATCCGGCTGCGCTGGATCCCGAAGGCGTCCCACACCTTCCACAAAGGCGACGGGTCGCCGCTCCACGGGAGCCGGGCGGTCATTCCCATCGTCATCCCGCGCCAGGGGTTCCCCCCCTTTTCCAGCATCTCCCCCATCAGGCCGAACGGGATCCCCGACACTTCCACCAGCCAGTAGTCGGGGGAGGAGTCGTAGTCGAAGTACTCGCCGAACCAGAGGCGGTTCAGGAAGGGGAAATGCTCCAGGTACAGGTTCGCGCTCGAGGCGAAGCCGTCGCGCGGGTTGAACTGGTTGGCGGAGTGGATGTCGATGAGGGCCCCCGGGTTGCCGCGGTCCAGCACCTTGCGCACGCGCTTCATGGTCGTGCGATCGAAGGCGACATCGTCGATGTAGAGGCCATCGATCTTCGCGTGCTTCACCAACCAGTCGAGCCCCTCCACGTAGAAATTGTGCCAGCGCGACACGCCGCTGTTCACCACCGCGGCGTCCTTGATGGCGGGGACGTGCCAGGCGGCGAGGTAGTCCTCGCCCAGGTGCTCCTGCAGCCACGAGAAGCCGCCCCCCGGGCCATGCGACAGCACCTCATCACCCAGCGAGCGCAGGGCGAAGAGCTCCGGGGCGTGATTCGTGAGCTCGCGCACCGTGTAGTAGAGCTTCACCTTCATCTTCCGCGCGTGCGCGGAGTCGACGTACGCCTCGAGCTGCGCTACCTCGAGGAAGGGATAGTTGATCCACGGATTCACGCGGGTGGCGTGGTGCACGTTGACGGTGTTGGCGCCGCGGCGCGCGGCGGAATCGACCGGGACGAAGGCGTGGAAGTAGCGCGTCCCCCACTGCCCCGCCGTGTCGAGCGTCTTGAACGGCGTGATCATCAGCCGGAAGTCGAAGCGGAGCGAGTCGCCGGCGCTCATCACGCGCGAGCCGGAGTGGCAGCTCACCGCGACCACCACCTCGCCCGGCCGGGCATTCGTCCGTGCGACCGCGTCACCTGGCGCGCCCTGTTCCACCACGTCGCACCCGCCCCTGCCCCCATTCCCCCAGCTCACCGGGAGGACGAGCGGCTTCGAGAGGTAGAAGTTGGTGTTGAGCGGGCGTACGTAGTGCTCGTCCTTGAGCGTGAACTGCAGCCCGGCGTGCACGCTCCCCAGCCAGGCGGCGTCCTGGTTCTTGCTGGCGACATCCCACGTCCAGTGGAACTCGGCCGGGCGGCGCCCACCCTTCTGCCCCAGCCCCATCATGAATTCGGCGGCGTCTCCTCGCATGGGGATCTCGAGCCGCACGTCGGAGAGCGGGGTGCGCTCGTGCGCGCGCAGTGTGACGGCGTACTCGGTCGTCCCCTCGAACTCCATCCTCGCCCGTACCGACATCGACAGCGTCCCGGCCTCGCGCGTGGCCTCCCAGGCCACTGCCCCCGGCGCGCGATGCGTGACCGTCGCGGCAGTGCCGCGCCAGGCGACGGCACGCCCGGCGGAATCGCGCACCTCCAGCCGCAACGGCGCCGCGAGGATCTCGCGCGGCACCTTCCCGATCGCGGTGTTGCCGGCCGTGAAGTACGATCGAATGCTCACCGGAAGGGCATCGTCGCCGAAGCTCAACGTTCGCCCCAGGACGCCGACCGTCGTCCCATCGACCGTCATCGGCGTGTAGGGAGGGACGATGCCGTCGTCGGCCGCGAGCCGGGAGTTGAGCCAGCGCAGGCGAGTCAGCGCAGAAGGATCGTCGTCGCCGTGGTTCACGACCGAATCCGGCGAGACGCGGATCACCACGCGGGTCACGCGCTCCCTGGCGTTGCTGCTGCCGAGAGCGATGTCGCCCTCGTAGTCCCCAGGGATAGTGCCTGCGGGGATGTCGATCCCGAACCAGATCGGCTGGACGGCCCCGCGTTCCACGCGTAGCGCCCGCGTGAAGCGACGCCCCGACCAGTCGGTCCCCTCGAGATTGAACGCGGTGACGGCCGAGGCCGGGATCACCTCCGTCCCACCCTTGCGCGTGAAGTCCGACGCCTCGTAGCGCATGGAGTCGATCGCCATGCGGTGGGCCCAGACGCCGATCTGGAAGGTGTAGTACTCGCCGCGCTTCGCGGTGCCGTTGAACGGGGCGAACGGCCCCTGCTGTGCCCACTTCTGGGGAATGTCGCGGGACATCCGGATGGGGAGCGAGCGGTCTTCGGGGAAGGTGAAGTACTCGGCCCACGGATAGCGCGCCCGCATGGCGTCCAGCTCCCCTTTCGTGGCGATGACCTCCATGGGGGTGAAGCGCGAGAACTCGTCGATGGCATCGAAGCTCGTCACGCGGGCCGGCGGGAGCGACTGATATTGCTTGAGCCGGGCCGCCTGGGGGATGAGGGCATTGCGCTGCATCCAGGCGGCGTCCGCCGAAACCTCGGGCGGGCGATAGGTGATCTTCGGATAGTTGGAGGTGAAGCTCCCCGTGTAGGGGAGGTAGTAGAAGTAGTAGTCGCCGGGGACGGTCGGCGCCTGGAAGACGAAATCGCCGAACTCGCGATTGACCTCCATGCGTGCCACGTTGTGCACGCGCAGCTGCGTTCGCGCGTCGATGACGATCACGCCGACCTTCTCGGGGGCGGGGTCGCGGCGGCGCCAGGGGATGCGCACGTACAGGGCATCGCCGCCCGAGTCGACGCGGACGACGACGCGATGGTTGCCGAGGGAGTCGGGCTCCCACGGCGGGGCCGCGGTGCGCGACGGCGACTGCCGCGCGGGGCGGGCGCCGGGGGTGGGGGAGGAGGAGACCTGGGCGCACAGGGGAGCGCTCGCGAGCGCGAGTAGCGCGGCCAACGCGCGAAGGTGGGAGGGGAGGAGTCGTCGCGGACGCATTCGGCGAATATGCGTGCGACACCGGGGTTCCGTCACAGGCTCGCCCGCTCGCACCTTGCGCCTCCCTGCAATCGCGCCGAGCATTCCCCGACCCCCTCGCATCCGGCTGGGGGGACCGGTGCACTCCCTCCGCTCGATCGATGCGCCTCCACCGCCCGCTCGTCACCCCCCTCCTCGCGTTGG
Source organism: Gemmatimonadetes bacterium SCN 70-22 (assembly GCA_001724275.1). Taxonomy (NCBI): domain Bacteria; kingdom Pseudomonadati; phylum Gemmatimonadota; species Gemmatimonadetes bacterium SCN 70-22. Next base: position 82,563 of record MEDZ01000009.1, on the reverse strand, counting down.
CGCTCGCCGGCGCCGTCGCCCCGGCATCGCTTGGCGCCCAGCGCCCCTCCCGCACCGCGACGGTCTCGTCACCGGGCACTCCCCCGCCCTACAACCCCGCCCTCTACTCCGACCCCTCGGCCACCAACAAGGCCTTCAAGTCGCTCCGCTGGCGCCTCATCGGCCCCTTCCGCGGCGGGCGCGTCGATGCCGTGGCGGGTGACCCCACCAAGCCCCTCGTCTATTACATGGGGGCGGTGAACGGCGGGGTCTGGAAGACGGCCAACGCCGGGCTCTCGTGGGAGAACATCACCGATGGCAAGTCCGACATCTCGTCCGTCGGCGCGGTCACGGTCGCCCCGTCCGATCCCAACGTCATCTACGTCGGCACGGGCGAGTCGCAGCTGCGCGAGGACCTGACCTACGGCACCGGCGTCTATCGCTCCACCGACGCGGGCGAGACCTGGCAGCACCTCGGCCTCGTCGAGACGCACCAGGTCACCGCCATCCGCGTCCACCCCGGCAACCCCGACATCGCCTATGTCGCGGCCATCGGTCACGCCTTCGGCCCGAATCCGGAGCGAGGCGTCTTCCGCACCACCGACGGCGGCAAGTCGTGGAAGAAGATCCTCTTCCTCGACGATTCCACCGGGGCCACCGATCTCTCGCTCGACCCCACCAACCCGCGCATCCTCTTCGCCAGCATGTGGAAGTTCCAGCGCTCGCCGTGGGGGATGGACGCCGGCGGCGGGAAGAGCGGGCTGTGGAAGTCCACGGACGGGGGCGACACCTGGACCGACCTCTCGGCCAATCCCGGGATGCCCAAGGCGCCGCTGGGGAAGATCGGCGTCGCCATCTCGCCGGCCAACCCGCGGCGCATCTACGCCTCGGTGGAGGCGAAGGACACGTTAGGCGGGATCTTCCGCTCCGACGATGGGGGGGCGACGTGGAGCCGCACCAACGGCGAGCAGAAGTTCCAGGTGCGTCCCTGGTACTACTCGGCGGTCACCGCCGACCCGCTCAACGAGAACGTCGTCTACGTGATGAACCTGCAGGTGTGGAAGTCGATCGACGGCGGCAAGACCTTCTCGCGGCTCCGCGTTCCGCACGGCGACACGCACATCATGTGGGTCGACCCCAGGGACCCGAACCGCCTCATCAACGGCAACGACGGCGGCGCGACCGTCTCGCAGGACGGCGGCAAGAGCTGGTCGTCGATCTACAACCAGCCCACGGCGCAGTTCTACCACGTCATCACCGACAACCAGTGGCCGTACCGCCTGTACGGCGCGCAGCAGGACAACTCGGCCATCACCATCGCCTCGCGCTCGGACTTCGGCTCCATCACCGAGCGTGACTGGTGGAGCGTGGCCGGGTGCGAGAACGCGCACATCGCCGTCGACCCGCGCAACCCGAGCATCACCTACGGCGGGTGCTACACCGGGATGCTGATGCGGCACGACAACCGCACGCAGCAGACCCGCGACATCGCCGTCTGGCTCAACAACTACGACGGGATCCCGGCCAGCGACGTCCCCAACCGCTTCCAGTGGACCTTCCCGGTCCTCCTCTCGCCACACGACCCCAACGTCTTGTACGCCACCTCGCAGCACGTCTGGCGCTCCACCAACGAGGGGCGCAGCTGGGAGAAGATCTCCCCCGACCTCACCTACGCCGACCCGGCCACGCTGGGGCCCACCGGCGGCCCGGTGCACAGGGACATGACGGGGACGGAGTGGTACGCGACGATCTACGCCTTCGCCGAGTCGCCGCGCGCCAAGGGAGAGCTCTGGGCGGGGTCGGACGACGGGCGCGTGCACCTCTCGCGCGACGGCGGCGCCTCGTGGACCGAGGTGACCCCCAGGGCGATGGCGAAGCACACCCGCATCACGGGAATCGAGCCCTCCCCGCACGACCCGGCGGTCGCCTACCTCTCGGCCACGCGCTACCAGCTCGACGACTTCCGCCCGTACCTGTACAAGACGGCGGACTACGGGAAGACCTGGACGCGCATCGACAACGGGATCGCGATGGGGGCGTACACGCGCTCGATCCGCGAGGATCCCGTGCGTCGCGGCCTCCTGTTCGCGGCGACCGAGACCGGCGTCTGGGTCTCGTTCGACGACGGCGCGCGGTGGGAGACGTTGCAGCTCAACCTTCCGCGCGTGAGCGTGCGCGACCTGCGCGTGCACGAGAACGACATCGTGGTGGCCACCCACGGCCGATCCTTCTGGTCGCTCGACGACATCGCCCTCCTCCGCCAGCTGCATGACTCGGTGACCGCCAAGCCGCTCCACCTGTTCCAGCCCAGCACCGCGTGGCGCTTCGCCGGCGGGCACGGCGGCGGGCGCAACGCCGGCGAGAACCCGTATGACGGCGTCCTCGTGGACTACTGGCTCGGCAAGGCGCCGGCCGGCAAGCTGGTCCTCGAGTTCCTCGACCCGCGCGGAGGGGTCGTCCGCTCGCTCTCGAGTGCGGACCCGGCCAAGGGCGATAGCACCCGCCCCGCCGTGCGCCGCGATTCGCTGGCGTACACCGCCTCGGACTCCCTCGTCACCACGCGTCCGGGGACGAATCGCTTCTTCTGGAACCTGCGCTACACCGACGCCAAGTCGCTCAAGACGGTGGTGAACGACATGGGGACGCTCGCCGGCCCGGCGGTCGTCCCCGGCGAGTTCACCGTGCGCCTCATCGCCGGCAGCGACACGCTGGCGCGCCGGTTCGCCGTGAAGCTCGACCCGCGCCTGGACGCGACCACTGCCGACCTGCAGGCGCAATTCGACGTGGGGATGAAGGTGCGGGGGCGCATCGGCGACATCGTGGACGCCTTCACCCGCATCGAGGACCTGCAGAAGCAGATCGACGTGCGGGTGGAGCAATCGTCGGAGCAGCCCCACGCCCAGCGGGTGAAGGACGCCTCGAAGCCGGTGCGCGAGCAGCTGGAGGTGGTGCGCACGGAGCTGGTCGACTGGTACAACCACGACGACCAGGCCACGCTGCACTTCCCGATCAAGCTGTACAACATGATGCTCTCGCTCAATTCGCAGGTGCTGGGGCAGGACGCCGCCCCCACGAGGCAGCACGGGGCGATCCTCGACGACCTCGGGGGGAAGGTCGACGTACAGCTGCAACGCCTGCAGCAGCTGGAGGCGAACGAGATCCGCGCGCTCAACCGCCTCCTGCAGGAGCTGGGGCTCCCCCCGGTCTTCGTCCCGCCCTCGGCGGTGAAGACGATCTCCTGATGGCGGCGCTCTTCTTCATCGTCTTTCTCGACCTCGTCGGGTTCGGCATGATCATCCCGGTGCTCCCGTTCTACGCGGAGCACCTGGGGATCGCGCCGTCGCTGATCATCTTCTTCTTCGGGCTGTACTCGGTGGGGCAGCTCGTGGGTGCCCCGCTCTGGGGGGCGCTGAGCGACCGGCTGGGGCGCCGCCCGGTCCTGCTCGCAACGCTGGCCGCCAACGCGGCCGCCAACGTCGTCCTGGCCTTCGCCGGCAACGCCTGGCAGCTCGCCCTCTCGCGCCTGGTGTCGGGGCTGGCCGCCGGGAACGTCTCGATCGCCTACGCCTACGTGGCCGACGTCACCACCGACGCCGAGCGCCCGAAGGCGCTGGGGATGCTGGGCGCGGCCTTCGGCCTCGGCTTCATCCTGGGGCCTGCGTTAGGCGGCGCGCTCGGGGGCGGCGAGGCCGGCAGCGCCAACATGACTCGCGTTGCCCTGGCCGCGGCCGTCATGTCGTTGCTCGCCTTCCTCGCCACCTTCGCCAGGCTGCAGGAGAGCCATCACGAGGAGCACCGCGCGGCGGCCGGTGCCGAGGCGAAGGGACTGCGGTGGCGCCTCCTCGCGCGCATCGAGCTCCGGCACCTCCTCGCCGTCACCCTCATCGTCGTCGGCGCCGTCTCGATGCTGCAGGGGACGTTCTCGCTCTGGGCCGCCGAAGGGCTCGGCGTGAGCCCGCGTCACCTCGGATTCGTCTTCGCCTTCATCGGGGTGATCGCGGTGACCGTGCAGGGGGTCCTCATGGGGAGGCTCTCGTCGCGGTACGCGCCCGAGGCGCTCACGCGGACGGGGATCCTCCTCGTCGTGGTGGCGCTGGTCTTCATCCCCCTCGCGCCGAATGTCTGGGTCTCGCTCGCCCCGATGGCGCTCTATGGCGTCGGGAGCGCGCTCTTCTCGCCGAGCGTGAGCACGCTCATCACCCGCACGGCGGGGGCGACGGAGCGCGGGGCGGTGCTGGGCCTCTTCCAGGGGACGGCGAGCCTCGGGCGGGTCGTCGGGCCGATGGCGGCCAGCGGGATCACCGCCCTGGCCGGGCTTCGCGTCCCGTTCTGGGTGGCGGCCGCCGTATCGTTAGGCGGAGCGGTGATGGTGCACCGCCCGGGTGGGACGCCGGGCGCCGCCGCTGGCGATGCGCCGTCCGACGTGGCGGCGACGCCGCCCTAGGCGGCCCCCAGCCCGATCCGGCGGGCCACCTCCTCGAAGCGCGGGTCCTCGCGCACCGCGGCCGGCCACGGGAGGACGCGCAGGCGCACGAGGTCGCTCACCCGCTCGTCCATCGCCTTCTCGATCCAGCGGAACGTCTCCTCCACCTCGCCGAGTCCGGCATGGCCGAGGGCCCGGTCGAGCGGCGAGACGTATCGCTCCTTCGCCGCCGCCTCCAGGCGCCGCAGGACGTCGCGGGTCACCTCCGGCCGTCCGAAGATCCCGGCCGTGATCCCCAGGTATCCCATCCCGATGGTATCGCCGGTGAGCTGGACCAGCCGCTGGAAGGCGGCGATCGCCTCGTCGGTGCGCTGCTGCCAGACGTAGACCGCTCCCAGCGGCCAGTAGGTCAGCGCGAATTCCGGGTCGAGCGCCTGCGTGCGGGCCAGCTGCTCCAGCGCCTCGTCGAAGCGACCGGCCCAGAACAGGGCGTAGCCCATGTGGGCGTTGATGATCAGCGACAGCGGATCCAGCTGCAACGCCGTGCGCATCGTCTCGATCATCTCGTCCATGCGCCGCATCACCAGCAGGCACCACGCATACCACTGGTGGGCACTGGCATAGGTGGGGTCGAGCTCGATGGCACGGCGGAACGACGCCTCGGCGCCGCGGAAGTCCCAGTCGTAGAACAGGCGCGTGTAGCCGAGCGAGGCGTGTGCCTGTGCCAGCGCCTCGTCGATGTCCAGCGCCCGCATGGCCGCGGCCTTGGCCTTGGGATACGACTCGCGGGGCGGGAGATAATTGTAGTAGCCGAGGACGTTGTACGCGTCGCCGAGTCCCGCGTAGGCGAGGGCATAGCTCGGGTCGCGGTCGATGGCTTCCTGGAAGTGGCCGATGGCCCTCAGGAAGCCGTCGCGGGTGCGCTTGTTCCACTGGTAGCGGCCGCGCAGGTAGGCGCGGTACGCCACCGAGTCCTCGGTGTAGCGGCGCATCAGCTCCTGCTTCTCCTCGGCCGACAGCCGCAACCGGAGCGACTTCACGATCTCGGCCGCCATCTCCTCCTGCACCGCGAAGATGTCCTCGGCGCTGCGCGAGATGCGGTCGCCCCAGAGCTGCGCCTCGTTGAGGGCATCGGTGAGCTCGGCGCTCACGTGCAGCGTCTGCCCGCGCTGGCGCACCCGCCCGGTGACGAGCGCCCGCACCCGCAGCTCGCCGGCCACCACGGGGATGTCGATCTCCCGGCGCTTGTAGCGGAAGACGACCGACCGCGGGACCACGCGCAGGCCTGACACGCGGGTGAGCTTGTTGAGGATGCTCTCGGTGATCCCGTCGGCCAGGTACTCGTCGTCCGTCCCGGCCGCGGGGGAGTCGAACGGGAGCACGGCGAGCGAATCGATGGGCCCCGACGTCGGCATGCTCGGGGTCGGCGTACGCGCGGACGATCCCAGCTCACGCGTGGTGAGCGTCGCCGGGCGCGATGGCGGAAGGTGGCGCGTCTCGAGCGAGCGCAGGTCGTTGCGCATCTCCGCCGCCGAGGCGTAGCGCTGATTCGGGTCCTTGGCCAGCGCCCGGGCCAGCACCTGGCGCAGCGCCTCCGGGACGTCGTCGCGGGGAATGGGCGGCGGGTCCTTCACGAAGTGCTGGAGGATGATCTGCTGCGCCGTGTGTCCCTCGAACGGCGGGCTCCCGGCCAGCATCTCGTGCATCACGCACCCTAACGAGTAGATGTCGGTGCGTCCGTCCAGCTCGTCCCCCCCGCCCTGTTCGGGACTCATGTAGTGCGGCGTCCCCAGGACCAGCCCCGTGGCGGTGAGCATCGTCTGGCCGTGCCCGGCGGCCTGGCGCACGGCGCGCGCGATGCCGAAGTCGGCCACGATCGCGTGCTCGTCCTCGAGCAGGATGTTGGCCGGCTTGATGTCGCGGTGGACCACCCCGTGCCGGTGCGCATGGTCGAGGGCGTCCGCGACCTCTTCCGCCAGGTGCACCACCTCGGACACGGGAAGCGGCCCCGTTTGGTGCAGTCGCTGCTGCAGCGACTCCCCGTTGATGAACGGCATGGTGTAGTACAGGATCCCGTCCGCCTCGCCGGCGCTGAGCAGCGGGACGATGTGCGGGTGCCGGAGCGTGGCCGCCACCTGGATCTCGCGCCGGAACCGGTCGGCGTCGACACCGGCCGCCACTTCGGCCGAGACGACCTTGATGACCACGGTCCGTCCGAGGCTCGTCTCGCGCGCCTCGAAGACGCGGCTCATCCCACCGCCCCCCAACTCGCGCGTGAAGGCGTAGCTCCCCGTCAGGGCACGCTGGAGCCGAAGGGCGACCTTGTCGTCGGGAGCCGCGGTGTACATGGGGAGATAACATTACCACGACGCGCAAGCCTTCGCGCCCTGACACACTCGCCGCCGCGCTAAGGATCTGTCAGGCAACCGGCGCGCCCCGCCGTGACCTCTCGCGTGAGGGCGCCCGGCCCACCGACGCGCGCGTCGCGCCCACCAACCCCAATGGGTAGGGCGGCGACCCGGGCCAACGACGTCTTGCGGGTGGCACCACGGACTCGTATTTCATGGCGCGCCCCGCCGCCCCTAGTTCAGAAAACCCGGGCCCCGGCGCGCCCCCTCCCGCCTTCGAGGCCCAGGATGTCGAACGCGCACTCCTCTCCCCTCCCGCCGCTCCCGCCGACCATCACCCTCCCCACCTTCAAGGTCACCGCCAAGCAGAGCGGCACCATCCAGGTCCCTCCTTCGGAGTGCTTTTACTACGCCGGCATCCAGTCTCTCTGGGTGTACTGGCTGGTCGAGCTCCCCGTGCTGGAGCCGGTCCTCACCCCGCTCGGCATGACCCCCGCCAGCTTCGAGGGGATGGGGGCGGTGGGGATCAACTTCTTCAATGCCGCGGTGCTGTATGGAATGGGGCAGCCCGGCAATCCCGGCGCGTCGGGCTTCAACGAGACGGAGCTCAACATCCTCGCCTTCCCCACGAACCAGGCGGCGAACGTCCCGGCGATGACGTTCAAGGACTTCGTGACCAATGGCGACCAGACCAAGCGCATCGGCGCGTATCGCGTCTGGGTCGCCTGCGACAACGCGATCGCCGTCGCCGCCGGACAGCAGGTCTACTTCGAGAACAAGTTCCTCACGGACTACACCTACAACGTCCCGGCGCTCAACAACCCCGGACAGTCGCTCTTCACCTGGACCTGCCACGACCCCGACGACGGGGCGAAACACATATACGATGGTCAGGTTTCCCTCAGCGGGCTCAACCCCATCCCGGGGAACATGTCGGAGTGGATCGACCTGAGTTATGTCGCCGACGCCAAGCGTGTCGCCGGGTCGCGCCGGAATTACCTCGGGATGTACAACACGTACTTCATCCCCCAGGCGAACCACAGCGCGGTGAGCATCACGATGGGGACGAGCCCCCACCCGATGCGCGCGGCCATGCAGCAGCTCATCGGGACGCGACAGGCGGTCGCCGTACAGCTCTTCCAGAGCCCGGCCTGCATCGCCGAGGCGCGGACGTACTGGGCCGACCTCTGATCGGGGAGCCTGCTCATGTCCCCTGACGACACCTCCCCACGGCGCAGCCGTGCGCGTGCCGCGATGGCGCACCCTTCCCATGACAGCGTGACAAGCGCCCCCAGGCGGGGCGCGTGCGTCCCCAACGACGAAGTGCGCCAGCGCTTCCTCGCCCTCTCGGTGATCCTGACCGGCTTCGACGACGCCGAGCTGTGGGGGACGGGGATGGTCGACGAGTATCTCGGCTGGCTGCTCGGCACCGTCGGCGACCGGTTCACGGGTGATCTCCTGTCGGCGACGGAGTACGCCATCGACGAAGCGAAGGGCGACCAGGCGAAGCTCGAGATCCTGGTGCGCGAGAACATCCTCGCCGACGCGTCGCTTGGCCCCATCGCCCGCAACCTGATCGTCCTGTGGTACCTGGGGCAGTGGAACCAGCTCCCCGCCGACTGGCGCGATGCCCATGGGGCGAGCGCGCTGGACCAGACGTGCATCGTGTCGCCGGACGCCTACGTGCAGGGGCTGGCGTGGAAGGCCATCTACACGCATCCCACGGGGGCGAAGATGCCGGGGTACGCCTCGTGGGCGCTCACGCCACACGGCGCCGAGGACATCCCATGACGATGCCGCAAGGGAGTTACGACGCGATCGTCATCGGCGCCGGGCCGGTGGGACTCAACATCGCCAAGGTCCTCACCGATGCGGGAAAGCGGGTCCTCATCCTCGAGGCCGGGCGCGCCTCGGGGCTCTCGTACGACGGGTGGCTCTCGTACGTCGACACGTACCGCTCGGCGCTGGTGAAGGAGCCTAACTCGCCGTACCCCCCGAACCCGAACGCGCAGAGCACGTACAGCCAGGACATCCTGAACATGCACAAGCGCGTTCCCATCCTCTCCGGGTACCAGGTGGAGCGGGGGCCCCTCGCCTTCGCGTCCACCTACCTGAGGTCGTTAGGCGGGACGAGCCTGCACTGGCTGGGCACGTGCCCGCGCATGGTCCCCAATGACTTCCGGCTGAGGAGCACCTACGGCATGGGGGTCGACTGGCCGATCACCTACGACGACCTGCAGCCGTATTACTGCAAGGCGGAGTGGGCGCTGGGCGTGAGCGGGAACAAGGACGACCAGGAGCACTTCGGGATCTGGTTCCCGCCCGACTACGACTACCCCATGGAGCGCATTCCGCAGAGCTACAGCGACCGCGTGTATGCCAGGGGGGCGGCGAAGGCCAGGGTCCGGTTCTTCGGCCGCGAGTACGGAATGAGCGTCACCTCGCTCCCGCAGGCGCGCAACTCCATTCCACGCGGCGGCTACACCCTGCGCGGGGCGATGGGGGCGCCGCACGTGGGACAGCGGTGCGAGGGGAACGCCAGCTGCATCCCGATCTGCCCCGTGCAGGCGAAGTACAGCGCGCTGCGCACGCTGGGCGAGTTGGACCGGAACTTCTACACCCTGGTGACGCAGGCGGTGGCGTCGCGCCTCGTCATCGATCCGAGCGGGCGCATCGGCGGGGTGGAATTCAAGCGGTACGCGAGCGAGGGGTCCACCGAGTACGTCACGTCGACCGCCACGGCGACGCTGTACATCCTCGCGGCCCACGCGGTGGAGAACGCCAAGCTCCTCCTCGCGTCGGGGGCGGCGAACTCCAGCGACCAGGTGGGACGGAACCTGATGGATCACCCCTTCTTCCTGACCTGGGCGCTGAACCCCGCCCCGGTCGGCGCCTTCCGGGGCCCGGGACAAACCTCGGAGATCCCGTCGTTCCGCGACGGGCCGTTCCGCTCGGAGTTCGCCTGCTTCCGCATCGACCTCGGGAACTGGGGCTGGGACATCGCCACCTTCCCCCCCAACTCCAACGTGCAAGACGCGGCCGCGGCGAACGTCTTCGGGAAGCAGCTGCGGCAGCAGCTGGGCGACACCATTCCCCGCCAGCTGCGGGTCGGCTACGTGATCGAGCAGCTTCCGGAGCCGGGGAACCGGGTGACCATCGGACGCGAGTTCGTGGATCCCATCGGCTGCTACCGTCCCATCATCCACTACAACGTGTCGGACTACACGCGCGAGGGGATGGTCGCGGCCAACAGGATCTCCGACGCGCTCTTCCACGCGATGGGGATCGACGACGCCAACATCTTCACCCACTTCACCCCCGATTCACCCGGGTACATGACGTACCGCACGCGCGACGGCGAGGTGGTCCCGCTCTCGTTCTACGGCTCCGGGCACCACATGGGGACGCACCGCATGGGCGTGAGCCGCGCCGACTCGGTCACCAACCGCCACTCCCGCAGCTGGGACCACGAGAACCTGTACGTCGTGGGGTGCGGGAGCATGCCGACCATCGGCGCCTCGAACCCGACACTCACCGCGGTCGCCCTGGGATTCATGGCCGCCGACGACATGCTCACCCAGCTCGGCTGAGGCGCCGCGCATGCCCATCACGGATCTTCCCGACCTGCACCGCCACCTGCAATGGGCCCTGCAGGTGGAACACACCACCATCCCGCCGTACCTGTGCGCGCTTCATTCCATTCCCGACGGCTACAACGTCGAGGCGGCGACAGTCATCCGCAGCGTCGTGATGGAGGAGATGCTCCACATGACGCTCGTGGCCAACGTACTGAATGCGGTCGGGGGAACGCCGCGGCTGCATGATGCGGCGTTCGTGCACGCCTATCCCGCCCCGCTGCCCCACTCGGCAGACAAGCAGCCCGTGAACCTCCTTCCCCTGTGTGCCGAGTCGTTGGACACCTTCCTCCGCATCGAGAAGCCGGCCAGGGCGGGGGCCAAGCCGGAAGGGGACGACTACCACACGCTGGGGCAGTTCTACGAGGCGATCGAGGAAGGGCTCGAGCGCCTGTGCAGGGAGCTGGGGCCGTCGAAGGTCTTCACCGGGAAGGCGGCTCGGCAGGTGCAACCCGGCACCTGGTACTATGGAGGCGGGGGTGACGTCGTGGCGGTGCACGACCTCGCGACGGCCAGGCAGGCGCTCGAGGAGGTCATCGAGCAGGGAGAGGGATTCGAGGGAGAGATCTTCGACGAGGACGAGCGCTTCAACGACGTCGACGAGCTGGCGCACTACTTCCGATTCATGGAGCTGCGACTGGGACGCCGTTATGCGCCCACCGACACGCCGAAGTCGGGACCGACCGGAAGCCAGCTTCCCCTGGACCTGAGCGTGATCCTCCCGATGCGCGCCAACCCGCACAGCGAGGACTATCGCGCATATCCGTCGATCCATCGACAGATGGTCGCCTTCAACCGGATGTACACGCGACTCCTCGGGCAGCTCGAGGTGGCGTTCACCGGGACGCCGGGTGCACTGCGTGACGCCACCCCCCTCATGTACCAGCTGCGCTACCAGGCCGAGTCGCTGATGCGGATCCCGTCACCGCTCGAGGAGGGGAAGACCGTCGGGCCGGCGTTCGAGTTCGACGCGGCAACGACGGAACCGTAGGCGACGCCCCGGGGGCCGTCAGCGCAGGGTGCCGGGCGCCTCCAGGTGCGCGAAGCCGGCAAGGCGCGCGAGGAACGTCACCTGGATGTCCTTCGGCGTCCCCTCGAAGCAGTCGCTCCACCCCTTCACGAGCGCCTTCCACGACGAGCTGTCGAGGTGGGCCTGCAACGCCTTCCGGTCGCGGTAGCACTCGTAGAAGACGAGGGTGCGCGTGGGACGCTTGCGGGCGTCGAGGAGGCGGTGCACTAGGTAGACGAGGGCCCCCGGCTGCTCGCGATCGGTCTGGCGCCGCACCGCCGCGACCCGCGCGAGCGCCAGGGAGGTCGCGCCCGCCTTCATGGTGAACTGCGCGGTGATCGTGATCATGCCGCCTCCCGTGGATTGTGGTGGCATCCGGGCGCCGCCGGGGCACGCCCGATGGGTTGCCGACGCGGCCCAACCCTAGCGATCCAGAGCGCTTTCGTCAAACACGCGCCTTGGCTGCGGCGGTTGGGGACCAGGGGGCGAGCACGGCATCCAGGTCGTCCCGGAGCCATCGCGAGGCGTTCCCCTTCCGGATGATCGCCCAGCGAAGGAGCGCGCCGTTGGTGACGGTGAGCAGGGTCCGCGCCAGCTGTCCGGGGTCGCCGCGGCGCAGCTCGCCGGCGGCCATGGCCTCGCCCAGCAGGGTGCGCAGCAGGCGTTCCTGCTCCAGCGCCTGCCGGCGCGCGAGGCGGTGGAATTCCGGGTCGGTGAGGTCGACCTGGAGGAAGGCGAGGTGGTTGGCCATCTCCGCGGGCGTGGCGGCGAGGTCGGCGAGCGACTCGAGGACGCGCCGCGCCGCGGCGAGGGGCGACGCCGTCGCGCCCCGGGCGCGGGCCACCGCGTGCCGAGCGCGTTCCGATGCCGATGTCGCCAGGTGCAACAGCAGCGCCCGCCTCGACCCGAAGCGCTGCACCAGGGTGGCCGGGCTGACGCCGGCGGCGGCGGCGACGCGGGCGAGGGTGAGGCGCGCGGGGCCGACGTCACCGACGACGCGGGCGGCGGCCGTGAGGATGTCGGCGTCAGAGACGGTGCGGGGGCGGGACACGCGAACGGACGAGAAGACGAGAAGACGAGAAGACGAGAAGACGAGAAGACGAGAAGACGAGAAGACGACCAGGTGGGGGCTTGCGCAAGATGGGAACGGGGGTGCTATTTGTAAATGCGCATTCACAAACTGGCACACCGGAGGCGAGCATGACGGCACGCACGACACGGGCGGTGACGACCGGCGAGCGCACACGCCCCGCCAGCGCGGCCAGGCGGCCGGCACGCCGGCTCCCCCTCGCGGGACGGGTGGCCATCGTCGCCGGGGCCACCCGCGGGGCGGGACGTGGCATCGCCATCGCGTTAGGCGAGGCGGGGGCCACGGTGTACTGCACGGGGCGCAGCACGCGCGCACACCCCTCTCCCATCGCGCGCCCGGAGACGATCGAGGAGACCGCCGACTTGGTGACGGACGCCGGGGGGACGGGGATCGCCGTGCGCGTGGATCACACGGTGCGCCACGATGTCGACGCGCTCATGGCCCGCGTGCAGGAGGCGCACGGGGCGCTCGACATCCTGGTCAACGACGTGTGGGGCGGCGACGCCGCCGGCGACTGGCTGTGGCACCCCCTCGCGGAGACCGACGTCGACGCCGGCTGGGCCCTGATGCACCAGGCGATGTACTCGCACCTGCTCACCGCTCAGCTCGCCATCCCCCTCCTGCGCCGCGGGCGCCGTCCCCTGGTCGTCGAGGTCACCGACGGCGACACGCTCAGCTATCGCGGCGCGCTCTTCTATGACCTCATCAAGGTGTCGCTCATGCGGCTCGCCTTCTGCCTGAGCGTCGAGCTCCGCCCGCACCGCATCGCCGCCGTCGCCATCACCCCCGGCTTCCTTCGCTCCGAGGCCATGCTGGAGCATTTCGGCGTCACCGAGGAACGCTGGCGCGACGGGACGGAGAAGGACCCGCACTTCATCGCCTCCGAAACACCCCGATTCGTCGGGCGCGCCATCGCCGCCCTGGCAAGCGATCGCTCACTCCTGAAGAAGAGCGGCCAGACCTTCAGCTCCTGGGAGCTGGCCCGCACCTACGGCTTCCACGACGTGGACGGGCGGCGCCCCGACTGGCTGGCGCACTTCCGCCGGCACATCCCGCTTCGCCACCCGGCCCGCGCCTGGATGCGGGCCGGGCTGGAATGGGGCGACGCGCTGCGGGCGCGCACCCGAGGGTTCCTCGGCACGCGTTAGGCGGCGGCGCGGGCGGGAGCGTCCGGCGCCGGTCGGGGCCGGTCGGGGCCGGTCGGGGCCGGTCGGGGCCTGCCAGGCGCCGCCCGGTCAGAAGGCGCGTGCCTGCCCGTCGTGCCGCGGGTCGGCGGCGGCCACCCACGCGCCACCGCGCCGAGCGATGATGTACACGCGCGCGTAGCCGAACGACTGGGCCACCGGGACGTACCCCATCGCCTTGACGCGGGCCAGGACCTCGCCCTCGAAGCCGTTCTCCACCTCCACCCGTCGGGTGAGCGCGGGATACATCCGTGGCATCCGCAGCGCCTCCAGGGGGTCGAGTCCGTAGTCGACCACGTATGCCACCGTCTGGGCGATGGCGAAGGGGATGCGCCCCCCACCCGGCGACCCGACGACGACCTCCACGCGTCCGTCCTTGAGCAGGACCGACGGGGCGATCGTCGTGATGCGCGTGCGCCACGGCGCCGGGAGGTCGCCCGGAATGGCGTCCGCCGTGCGTGGCCACCACCCCGAGTCGTTGATCCAGAAGCCGGCGACGGCCGCTCCCGCGCCGAACATCGACGAGTTGGTGACGGTGACGGCGACGGCGTTGCCATCGCCATCCACCACCGAGATGTGCGTCGTCTCCCCCCCGGAGGCGGAATCGTGGACCGCGAAATCGTGCGTCGCGAGGCCGCGGGCGGCGGCGGCGCGGTTCGCGAAGTCGCGGGCCGTGCCGCCCGACCCGCCGGCAGGTGCAATCCCCGGCCGCCCCGGATACGGCTCGTATGCCTCGCACCCGGCCGCCACCGCGCCGTCGTACGGGTGCGCGTCGCGCGGCCGGAGCGAATCGGCGGCGTGCCCGGTCCCGACCACGTCGCGCCACTGTGCCGCGAAGGCGTGCGACACGAGCCCGCGCGCCGGGATCGCCTTCCAGCGCGGGTCGTCGTTGCCGGCGTGCGCCAGGATCGCCACCCGCATCGCCGACGCCATCGCGTCGAACGCCTCGCCGCTGCGCGTGGGAAGTCCGAGGGAGGCCAGCGGGCGCGACTCCATCAGCGCCATCGACTCCAACAGCTGCAACCCGCCCATCGGCGGCGGGGCCGAGAGGACGACCCGTCCCCGGTAGGTCGTGCACAACGGGCGCTTCCATTGCGGCTGGTACGACGCCACGTCGTCGAGCGTGGCGGGGTGCCCGCCAGCCGCAAGCCTCGTCACCAGCGCGTGCGCCGTCGCGCCGCGGTAGAAGCCGTCGCGCCCCTGCGCCGACACGCGCCGCAGCACCTCGGCCAGCGCCGGGTTGCGCAACGTGTCTCCCATCGCGACGAGGTGTCCGCCGGGCCAGTACAGCCGGCGGGCGATGGAGTCGCGCCCGAGCCGCGCGCTGTCGCGCGCGATCATCTCGGCCAGCACCGGATACACGGGGAACCCGTGTTCGGCGAGGGCGATCGCCGGTGCCATGACCTGCGCGCGCGCCAGCTTGCCGAACCGCGCGTGCACTTCCAGCAGCCCGGCCACGTTTCCGGGGATGGCCGCGACACGGAGCGGAACCGTCGAGTCGGCGCGAACCCCCCGCCATCGGGCCACCGGTTGCGAAGGATAGAAATCGAGGTACTCGGCGCGTCGCGCCCCCTGGTTCCAGTACAGGAGCGCCCCCCCGCCACCCACACCCGACATCTCCGGCTCGACCACCCCGATCGCGAACGCCGTTGCGACCGCCGCGTCGATCGCATTTCCCCCGGCGCGCAGCATGGCCACCCCCGCCTCGCTGGCCAGCGGATGCGCCGACGTCACCGCGCCATGCCGCCCGACCGCCCGCTTGCCGAGGTCGGGGGGACGCGTCTCGTCGATCCGCACCGCGGCCGAGCACGCGGCGAGTGCGAGGGAGGCGAGTGGCAAGATTCGCGAGGTCGGCATCATGGGCGCAATGGGGCGACGGTCGGGGAAGGACGCTCCCTGCGGCTACGCGGACCCCCTCCTCGTCCGCTGAGCCCCCCCTTTCCGGGCGAGCCAGCGGGGGACACTGTTGTTGTCGAAGGTTTGGCGGCCCCCCTCAGCCTCCACGCGCATGGACGTCTTCCTGACCGGCGCCACCGGTTTCATCGGGCAACCGCTCACGCGCGCCTTGCTGGCCCGCGGCTGGAATGTAACCGCCCTCGTCCGCTCTCCCGAAGGAGCGCCCGCGAGGCGACTGGCGGCGCTCGGAGCCCGCATCGTCCCCGGCGACATCAACGACCGGGAGTCGGTCCGGCGAGGCATGGAGGGCGCGAACCTCGTCGTGCATAACGCCGGGTGGTACGAATACGGCGTCGGACGACGCGCCGCCGCCCGGATGCACAAGATCAACGCCGAGGGCACCGACCTGGTCCTCGGTACCGCGCTGGAGATGGGGAGACCGCGCACCGTCTACGTCTCGTCCGTGATGGCGTATGGCGATTCGGGGGAGGACGCGAGGGACGAGCGCTTCGTGCGAGCCTCTCCTCCCAAATCGCCGTACGAAGCGAGCAAGGCAGAGGCGCACCGGGTCGCCGAGGCGCACGCCGCGAAGGGCCTCCCCCTCATCATCACCTGCCCAGGCGCGGTCATCGGCACGAACGACCACTCGCTGTGGGGGTACTTCGGGCGCCTATACGTGAATCGGCTGCTGCCGCCCATGGCGTGGGCGGCCGACGCCGTGCAGTCGCTGGTGCATGTGGACGACCTGGCGGTGGGAATCGCCCTGGCGGCGGAGCGTGGACGCACCGGCGAGACCTACATCCTCGCCGCCGAGGGGCGGCGCATGCGCGAGACCCTGGCGACGTGGTCGGAGCTGCCGGGGGCGCATCGCGTTCGGTTCTTTGTCCCCTCGTGGCTCGCCACCGCGATGTTCGCCCCCTGTGCGCCGCTCCTGCGCATGATGGGCCTTCCGGCGTTCCTCAGCGCCGAGGCGGTGCGCGCGGGAGGCATGAACTTCAACTACTCGGCGGCGAAGGCCGTGCGCGAGCTCGGTTGGCGCTACCGCGATGCGCGTGCGATGTGGCATGACGCGCTCGGCGGCGAGATCGCGCTGCTGCCGCTGCGACGGCACGAAGGGATCGTGTCGCGACTGCGCCCGAGCGAGCTCGCCCCGAATGCTGGGGAGCGCCACCCACCGCGGGAAACACCGTGAAGGATCACCAGTCCACGACTACCTGAGCATCCGCAGCGTCTCCGGGCGCAGCTCGCCGGTCATCTCCCACTCCACCAGCGACGCCGGCACCAGGCCAACGGCGTCGAAGGCGTCCATGTGCCGGCGCAGCGAGAAGGCGTCGCCCAGCTGCTGCCGGCGCCGCATGACGAGCCGATCGAGCAGCATCTTGCCGATCACGTAGCTCGTGCCGTACCCCGGTTGCTGCAGGTAGAGGTGCTGCTCGAACCGCACGAGGTTCCCCTGCAGGCTGAGCCACCCTCGCGGGGTGTTGGCCGACGTGAAGCGGGCAGACTCCTCGAGGGTGGCCAGGTTCGCATGCATGCGCAGGTCGCCTAACGCGCGGGCCGCGCGCTGGGCAAGGAGGACATAGACCAGCTCGCGCGATCGCGGCCGGGCGTCGAACATCCCCGCCTGCAGCATCTGCTCCTCCCACCCCGTCGCGTGACCCTCGGTGCGCGTGATGAAGATGTTGTACAGGAGCGGGGCACGCCGGATGGGATCGGGATGCGGCTCGTGCTTCATCACGCCGAGGTCGATCCAGTGATACCCGTGGGTCCGCATGATCACCGGGTCGCGATAGTCGACCTCGGAGAAGAACTCGCGCGGCCCCGGCGAAAAGCGCCCCAGCCGCTCGCGCAGCGCCTGCTCGGTCCACGGCTTGATGGTCATCAGGTCGTGTTCGCGCAGGTACGCCAGGTATTCCGGCACGGCGGCGCCGAATCGCCGGTCGAACTCCTCGGCGCTCGTGATCGGGTCCTGCCGCGAGGCCCCGGCGTTGCGAATCTCCTCGAGCGCCAGGAAGGCGTGTGCGCGCGCCAGCTCGCGCTCGATCAGCGCCACCTCCTCGCGCCACGTGTACGGCACGAGCATCACGTGCTTCAGGTACCAGTCGTAGTTCGCGACCCCGATCCCGGAGGGCCCCGACTTCGTCGCCGCACGACGCTCCACCCAGCTGGCGAACGAATCGGTGGCGGCGCGCGCACGAACCACGCTCTCACGGAGCGACGGTGGCTCGCTCGTCAGGCGCTTCTCCAGCTGCGCCAGGTCCCGGGATTGCCCCTTGAGGCTCGTGACGGCATGGGTCCAGAGGTCCCGCTGGCTCCCGACGAGGTTGCGCCTGGCCGCTGCCAGGAGCCCGGGGACGGCGCGCAGCCCCGCTTCGACCCCCGCGGCATCGGTCGCGGAGAGCGGGTACTGGTAGCTCCACAGCTCCACGGCGCCGATGGCGAACGGTCCCTCGCGTGCCGGCTGGTCGCTCTGCTCGGCGAAGACCGTCACGTAGAACGCCGGATTGTTGGCCCACGGTCGCAGGACGCGGTGGTCGAAGTCCAGGCCGTTCATCTCGGCGCGCACCACGTGCCAGTCCACCTGCTGGGCAATCGTCCACCCGCTCGTGTCGATCGCGGCCAGGCGCCGCTCGAGCGCGGGAAGGGCGCGCGCCTGCCTGGCCATGGCGGGCGCCGAGTAGTCCGGCACCCCGCCCACTGACCTGGGGCGCTGGAACGCGCGCCACTCCTGGAACAGCGCCACGAGGTCGGCGTGAGTGCGCGGTCGCGGCGCCTGTGCGAGGAGTGGAGCCGGGGCCGCCACGGCAAGGGTTGCCGCGAGCACGCGGAGCAACCTCTCGCTCGGGATCCAATGGGGCAAGGACCGTGCGACGGGCATGGGTCGGTGGGACGGAAGGGAGGGGGAACGTTCCCGCCCATTCTCGCCCTTCGGGGGAGTGCGGTCAACACGTCCGAGCGATACGCGCAGGGGGGAAAACAGAACGGGACGCCCCCCCGGACGCCCCGTCTGTAAACCCCCAGCCCTTCCCAACCACACATCGATTGGCTGCTGCGTGTATACCCGCGTGCGGGATGGTGTTCCCTCGGGTTTCGCCTCAGTCGCCTGCCTCTGTGTGTACGCCTAACGGTATCGAAAGCGTTGAACTCTTGCGTCCCAGGACCTTCGCCGTGAGGTCGTCGAGCAGGGTGTAGACCACCGGCACGACGAATAGCGTCAGCACGGTGGAGGTGATCAGCCCGCCAATGACGGCGTGCGCCATGGGGGCGCGCTGCTCGGCCCCCTCGCCCAGGGCCAGCGCCAGCGGGAGCATGCCGAAGATCATCGC
Source organism: Gemmatimonadetes bacterium SCN 70-22 (assembly GCA_001724275.1). Classification (NCBI taxonomy): domain Bacteria; kingdom Pseudomonadati; phylum Gemmatimonadota; species Gemmatimonadetes bacterium SCN 70-22. The sequence goes on along the minus strand of MEDZ01000009.1, from coordinate 63,673 downwards.
CGCCGTGGTCATGATGATGGGGCGGACGCGGATGCGGGCGGAGTTGAGGATGGCCGTGCGGCGATCGCGCCCCGCCTCGCGCTCCTTGTTCACGAAGTCGATGAGGAGGATTCCGTTCTTCGTCACGAGTCCCATCAGCATGATGATCCCGATCATCGACATCACGTTCAGCGACCCCCCGGTGACGAGGAGGCCGAGCGCCACCCCCAGGAAGGAGAGCGGGAGGGCCAGCATGATGGAAAGCGGCTGGATGAAGGAACCGAAGATCGAGGCGATGATGAGGTAGATGAAGACCACGGCCAGGAGGAGCGCCTCGAGGACGTAGCCCTTGGTCTCGTTCAGGTTCTGGACGTCGCCGCCGAAGATCGTGCGATACCCGGTCGGCAGGCCGATCGAGTTCAGCGCCTCGCGCGCCTGGTCGGCGACGGTCCCCATGCTGTACCCCGGGAGGACGCCGGCCGAGATCGTGACGCGCCGCTCGAGGTAGCCGCGCTCGATCTGTTGCGGCCCGACCCCCGGGCGGATCTCCGCCACTTGCGACAGCGGAATGGTGATCGGCTGTCCGTTGCGCGTGTCGATGTTGGTGCTCAGCAGCGGGATCCGGGCCACGTCCTCGGGCGAGACGCGCGAGGAGTCCGGGTACACGACCATGACGTCGTGGGAATAGCCGTTGGGATCCTCCCAGCGGGTGGCGCGCTGCCCCTGGAACAGCGGCTGCAACGTCCCGCCGATCGTCTGCATGGCGAGCCCGGCGGCCCACGCCTGCTGCCGGTCGACGCGCACGTCGAGCTGGGGGATCTCCCCCTCGTCGCTCGACTGCGGCTCGGCCACCCCCGGAACGCTGCGAACGGTCTGCAGCACCTGCTCGGCGGCGAGCTTGAGGCGTGTGGGTTCGGGGCCCTGCACGTAGATCTGGATCGGCTGCCGATAGCCGCCGAAGATCGACGACGATCCGGTGATGGACGGGCGCACCCCCGGGATCCCGGCCAGCTTCTTCCGCAGTTCGCCCTGGACCTCGAACATCGACTTGTCTCGTTCGTGCCTGGGCTTGAGGCGAACGAAGATCTGCCCGCCGTTGGTCCCGCGCGACATCCCACCGCCGCCGCCGACCGACAGCGAGGTGAAGTTCACCTCGGGCTGCTGGCGGAGGAACGCGGCGATCTCGTTCCCCTTGCCGACGGTGTACTCGAGCCGCGACCCGGGCGGGGTGCGGAAGGAGACGTTGAACTCGCCGGCGTCATACTCCGGAAGCCAGGTGAAGCCGAGGACGGGGAAGAGGAGGAAGGCCGCAACGATCGATGCCGCGGCAAGCCCCACCATCGTCCACGGACGGTCGAGCGCCCATCCCAGCGCGCTGCGGTACCGCTCCGACATGCGCTCGAACCAGGCGTCGAACGCGAAGGCGAGCTTCCGGATGGGGTTCTTCGTCTTCCGGCGCGTCGCGTCGTGCCCGCCGTGCTCCACCTCGGGGTCTGGCCAAATGCTCGACAGCATCGGGTCGAGGGTGAACGAGACGAACAGCGAGACGAGCACCGCGAACGCCACCGTCACGCCGAACTGGAAGAAGATCTTCCCGATCTGCCCGCCCATGAAGGCGACGGGGACGAAGACCGCCACGACCGCCAGGGTGGTGGAGAGCACCGCCAGCCCGATCTCGTCGGTCCCTTCCTTGGCGGCGCGATAGTGATCCTTCCCCATCTCCAGGTGGCGCACGATGTTCTCGCGCACCACGATGGCGTCGTCGATCAGGAGCCCGATCGCCAGCGACAACGCCAGGAGCGTCATGGTGTTCAGCGTGAAGTTGAAGAGCCACATCACGAAGAACGCCGAGATGATCGACACCGGGAGGGTGAGGCCGGTGATGACGGTCGAGCGCCAGGAATTCAGGAAGAGGTAGATGATCGCGATCGTGAGGACGGCGCCGAGGATGATCGACAGTTCCACGTCGGCCAGGGACTCGCGGATCTTGATGGAGTCGTCGCGGATCAGCGTGAGCTTGATGTCCGCCGGGAGGCTGCGCTGGATCTCCTGGATGACCTTGTTCACCCCGTCGGAGACGGCGACGGTGTTGGAGCCGGTGATCTTGAGGACCTCGAGCGAGACGGCGGGGACGTTCTGGCCGTCGGCCGTGGAGATGAACGTGGCCGATCGGCGGTCGGCGAAGCCGTCGACGACGGTTGCGACGTCGCGCACCCGCACCGGGGTGCCGTTGCGCACGGTGACGACCACGTCGTTGAAGGCCATCGGATCGCGGATGCGGCCCGTCACGCGGACCAGGCGCTCGGTCTCGCCGCGGAAGACCCGACCGGCGGGGGTCTCCTGGTTCTCGCGCGAGAGCGCCTGCGACACCTGCGCCGGCGAGATGCCATAGGCGACGAGCGCATCGGCGTTGAGCTGCACCCGGATCTGGCGCGTCGCGCCGCCGTTGACGTTGACGCCGCCGACGCCCGGGACGCTCTCGAAGCGCGGCTTGATGGTCTGCTCCGCCAGGTCCGTCAGCTCGCGGATCGGACGCTCGTCGCTCTGCATCGCCACCGACATGATCGGACGATCGTTCGGGTCGAAGCGCATGACGATCGGATCGTCGATGTCCGGCGGCAGCGTGCGACGCAGGCGGGCGATCTTGGCGATCACCTCCTGCTGCGCCTCGATCGGGTCCATGCCGAGCTGCAGCATGAGGCGGACGCTGGAGTTCCCTTCCGACGAGGTGGAGGTGATCTCGCGGATGCCGCTGACGGTGTTGAGCGACTCCTCGATGGGGCGCGAGACGTCGCGTTCCATCACCTCCGGGCTCGCCCCGGGATAGCTGGTGGAGGCGATGACGACGGGGTAGGTGATGTCGGGATACTCGTCCACGGCGAGGCGCTTCAGCGCCACGATCCCGAACACCATCAGCGCCACCATCATCATGGTGGCGAAGACGGGACGCTTGATGGAGACGTCGGACAGGAACATCGGGTGGCTCCCTCGCGCCTAACGCGCCCTGGTGGTGTCGCGGCGTGCGGCGCCAGGCGCCCCGGCCGACTCGCCCGCGCCGCCGGCCGGACGCCCCGGCTGCGTCTCGCTGGACATCACGCGCACCGACATGCCGCGCCCGAGCGCCCCCACGTTGCCGACGATGATCTGGTCGCCGACCGCGAGCCCGCTCAGGACCTGCGTCATGTTGATCGTCTCGTCCACGATCCCCAGCTCGACCTCGGCATGCTGCACCTTGCCGCCCTCGATGCGGTACACGAACGGCTTGTCGCCGCTGCGGGCCGACTGGCGCACGGCGGCCGTCGGGACCAGCAGCGCATTGCGGATCGACTGTCCCACGATGCGTCCGGTGGCGAAGGCGTTGCCCTTGATGGCGCCGTTGCGGTTGGGGACCTGCATGTACACGGTGATGGAACGGTTGGCCGGGTTGATGGTGGGCGAGATGCGGGCCACCTTCCCTTCCATCTGAAGCCCGGACGAGGCGAAGCGGACGACCTGTCCCACGGCGAGCTCGCCCGCCTGCCGCGCGGGGACGGCCGCCTCGAGCTCGAGGACGTCGTTGCGCACCACGGTGAAGAGCGTGGCGCCACGGGAGACGTGCTCGCCCGGCTCCACCGTGCGATCGGCGATGATGCCGGTGGTCGGCGCCAGGACGCGCGTGTCCTGCGCGGTCTGTGCCGACGCCTTGAGCCGCGCCTCGGCCGCAGCGAGCCTGGCCTTGGCCGCCGCCAGCGTCTGCTGCGCGGTGCGCAGGTCACGCTCGGCGATCGCCCCCGCCTTGAACAGCTCCTCGGACTGGTCGGCGTTCCACTGGGCGTTGGCGACATCGGCCTTGGCCGACTCGCGGTCCGCCAGCGCCGAGGCGCGCTCCCCCTCCTGCACGGAGCTCTCGAAGCGCGCCATCAGCTGCCCCGTCGTCACGCGATCGCCCTCACGCGCCAGCACCTGCACCACGTCGCCTTCCACGCGCGAGCGGACGGCGATCTCCTCGATCGGCTTGAGGTCGCCGCTGATGAGGATGCTCGCCTCGATGGTGCCGGGCTTCACTTCGGCCACGTCGCCCGGGCCGAGGACCATCGCCGAAGGGGCGCCGCGAGCGCCCGCGCCGGGGGCGGCGGTCGCCCCGGGGGCGGCGGCACCCTTGGCATCGCCGGCCGCACCGGCGGTCGCCGCCTCGCCCGTCTTCTTGCAGGCGCCGAGGGAAAGCAGGGCCAGCGCGCCTAACGCCAGCACGGGAGTCGAATATCGCACAGGAGTTCCTATCGAGTCGTCGGTCGGGTCGGCGGGAGCGGGATGTCCACGCCGCGGGCGCGGGCCAGCTCGGCCGCCGCCAGGTAGTAGTCGATCGTGGCGCGTGCCGCGTTGGTGCGCGCCGTCAGGAGGAGCAGCTGGGCGTCGGACACCTCGAGCTGCGTCGCGAGCCCGCGCTCGAAGCGCAGCGAGGCGATGCGGAAGGCCTCGTCGGCCTCGGCCACGTTCTGCCGCTGCGCCTCGAAGGCCGCCTCGGCGCGGGTGAACTCGGCGCGGGCACGGGCTCGCTCGACCGCCACCGCCTCGCGCTCCTGCGCCAGCTGCAGGCGCGCCACCCGCTCCTGCGCCTGCGCGAGGTCGATGTTCCCCTTGGCCCGCAGCCCGTCGAAGAGCGGCCATTGCACCTGCACACCGAAGCTGCGGTCCGGGAACCAGCCGTTGTTCTGGCACACCCGCGTCGCCGGCGACCCCGGCGGGCAGTTGGCGTTGGACGTGTTCCCCCAGATGGTGGGGAAGCCGTTGTTGGACGGGAGCGCCGTATACCCCGTCTGGAAGAAGGTCGAGATCGTCGGCATCAGGTCGGCGCGCGCCACGCGAATCCCCTCGCGCCGGGCATTGACCGTCAGCAGCGCCGCCCGCTCCGATGCGCGCACGGGGTCGGGTTCGGAGTCGTGCGCCACCGCGCGCACCACGCCGCGCAGCGCCGCCGTGTCGATCTCGCTCGTGAGCGCGATGGGGCGCGCGCCGGGAATGTTGAGGAGGCGTCGCAGCTCGATGTCGGCCAGCTCGCGCCCGGCACGGGCCTGCAGGAGCGCCGGCTCGAGGTTGGCGCGCTCCACCCTGGCCCGCAGCACCTCGTACCGCGACGCGCGCCCGGCGCCTTGCAGCTGCTCGACCAGGGCGATCCGCTGGTCCGCCAGCTCGAGATTGCGCGCCTGGATCGCCTCGAGTTCGCGCTGCAGCAGCGCGCTCAGGTACGCTCGCTGCACGTCGACCGACAGCTGCGCGTGCGTCTCCGCGACGTTCAAGCGCGCCGAACCGCGCACGTCCGACGCCGCACGCGCGCCGGCCCACACCCGCCCCCCCTGGAACAGGGTCTGCGAGATGTTGATGTTCGAGCTGTAATTGAAGTTCTGGCCGAAGATCGAGCCCACGATCTCGGCACGGGCGTTCCGCAGCACCTGCGAGTAGTTCCCCGCCAGGCGCATCTGCGGCAGCCCGGTCGCCCGGGCCGACGTCACCTGCGCATCGGCAATCTCCACCTGCGCAGACGCCAGGCGCGACTCGTCCGACTCGCGAAGGGCGCGCGTCACCGCGTCACCGATCGCCAGTCGCACGGTGTCACTCGCCTGCGAAACCGCCCCCTGGGCGGAAATGGCGAACGGGGTGGCCAGCACGGCGGCCGCCGTCACCAGGGCTGTCCTGAATGAGATTCGGTAAATCATCCACCAACGTACGCGTATCGAGACACAGTCGTTCACCAGATTGTCGGGCCCGGGACGAGCCGTCCGGCGACGCGGCCGGACGAAGTGGGGCGGCGGAAGCCAGGCTCCGCCGCCCCTGAATGAAGATAGACCGTCGCGACCGGCCGAACGTTAAGGACTGCGTCCCGAACTCCCCGCGCCGGTGGCCAGCGACAGCAGCTTCCTCACCTCTCCCACGATCGCCACCCGCAGCACCCCCTGCGGCCTGTCGTAGCGCTCGAGTTCCTCCTTGGCGGCCGAGGCCCAATCCTCGGGGGGCCTCCGCCCGGCGGCCACGAAGCCGATCGCCTCCGTCCCGATCACGGCCGACCGCGCGAGAGCCCGGGCCGCCGGAAGGGCCGCCGCCAGCGTCGGTGACCTCGTCGCGAGACGCTCCACCCTCGGGAGCAGGAGACTCCACCCCTCGAACAGCTGGAGGAGCGTATCGCGCGCCGCCACGTCGCCGGCGTCGAGGGCGAGCCGTCGCACCAGCCGCTCGGTCGCCCATCGCCCCGCGGGATCCGGGGGTGCGGCATCGACGAGCCGGGTGAGTGGGTGGAATTGGTTTGTCCCCTGGCCGCTCCCGTTCATCCGCTGCCCGAAGCCCGGCGGCTGCACCGCGGTGAAGAGCGATTCGAGGGGGGCGACGTCGACCCCCGGCGCGATGGTGGCCAGCATCCGCCGCGAGTGAGAACGGACGCGCAGCCCCATCCCTTCCAGTCGATCGGACAGGATTCCCAGCCGCCGGTACATGTCGGCCACGTCGGCCACCTCGCGCGGCGACCAGAGGCGTTCGGCCACCGCCCCCAGGCGCGGCCAGATTCGTGAGTCGGCGCTCTCGGCGGTGATGAACTCGGCCCAGATCGCGCCCTCGCCACCGAGGATGAGCCGTTGCTGCGCGGGAGTCAGTCCGTCGAACTGCGGCACGGGCTCGACCGTGTAGTAGTCGGTGGCGGGCTTGATGTGGTCGAGGTACCACGGGGCCGAGAGGATCCCGTTGAACCCTGCCTTCACGCTGTTGGCCAGGTACTGCGTCCCCCGCCACGACTGCACGACGGTCTTCCTGGGGAGGTCGTCGTGCAGGATCTCGTCCCACCCGACCATCCGCTTGCCGTGCCTGGCGAGGATGGTGCTGAGGCGCCGGTTGAAGTGCGCCTGCAGCGCGGCGTTGTCCTTGAAGCCGTGGCGCTTGCGCCAGGCGACGATGCGAGGGACGGAATCCCAGTGCTTCGACTCCACCTCATCGCCCCCGATGTGCCAGTAGGGGTCGGGAAAGAGGGGGACCATCTCGTCGATGAAGCGGGCAAGGAAGGTGTAGGTCGCCTCGCGCGTCGGATCGAAGATCGCGTCGGCCCCGCCCCACTCGCGGCGGATGGCGATCGGTGGCGACTGGGCGCTGTATTGCGGATAGCCGACGAACCAGGCGGTGGAGTGTCCCGGGACGTCGAACTCCGGGACGACACGGATGCCGCGGTCGCGCGCGTAGCGCACGATGTGGCGCACCTGGTCCTGCGTGTAATAGAGCCCGTCGCTCCCCAGCTGGTGGAGGCGGGGGAACCGCTTGCTCTCGACGCGAAAGCCCTGGTCGTCGCTCAGGTGCCAGTGGAAGACATCGAGCTTGACCAGCGCCATGGCGTCGAGCGTCCGCTCCAGCTGCTCGACCGGCATGAAGTGGCGCGAGACGTCGACCAGGAGGCCGCGCCACGGGAAGCGCGGCTCGTCGGCAATGGAGGCCGCGGGGAGGAAGAAGCCCGCGCTGTCGCCGTCCACCAGCTGCAACAGCGTCTCGAGCCCGCGCAGCGCGCCGACGACCGTGGCGGCCTGCAGCGTCGCCCCATCGGGAGAGATCGCGATGGTGTAGCGCTCGACCTCCTCCACCCCCTGGATCGCCATCCCTGCCGACGACACATCGACGGCGATGGCGCCCCGGGTGGCGGTGCGGCTGACGGAGCGCGACACCGGCTGCGACATGCGCCGGGCCAGTCGTCCCCGGAAGCGGTCGAGCGCCCGCTCGAGGCGGTCGTCGGAAAAGGCGGTGACGGCGAAGGGCGTCGTGCTGTCGATCGCCATCCGCCCCACTCCCAACCGCACCGACGCCGGGACGGGGAGGAGCGTCGAGGGCTGCGCCGCGAGCGGGAGCGCGCGGGCGGCGGCCAGGAGGGAGAGGGGGAGGAGGAACCGTCGGGTCGTCATGGGGCGAATGTGCCAGCGCGGCTCCCGCGCAGCCAGTGCCCTCCATCGCCCCCGATGGTATCGCCCCCGCCAAGCCACAGGTACTTTCTCGTCTTCTCGTCGTCCCGTCTTCCCGTCCTCTCGAATTCCATGTCCCTCACCTCCCTCGACTGGCTCATCGTCGTCCTGTCGATCGTCGTGTCGTTCGCCCCGGCCGTCATCCTGGCGCGGCGGGCGGGGTCGAGCACGGCCGAGTTCTTCACCTCGGGGCGCAGCGCCCCGTGGTGGCTGGTGGGGGTGAGCATGGTGGCGACCACCTTCTCCACCGACACGCCGAACCTCGTGACCAACCTCGTGCGCGAGAAGGGGGTGGCCAACAACTGGGCGTGGTGGTCGTTCCTCCTGACGGGGATGATGACCGTCTTCTTCTACGCGCGGCTCTGGCGGCGGTCGAACGTGCTGACGGACCTGGAGTTCTACGAGATCCGTTACTCGGGGAAGGCCGCGACCTTCGTGCGCGGATTCCGCGCGGTGTACCTGGGGCTCTTCTTCAATTGCGTCATCATGGCCAGCGTGAACCTGGCGGCGGCCAAGATCGCCAACGTCATGCTCGGCTGGCCCATGTGGCAGACGCTCCTGGTCTGCGCGGTGCTCAACGTGGCCTTCGCCGCCACCTCGGGACTCTGGGGGGTACTGGTCACCGACTTCATCCAGTTCGGCATCGCGATGACCGGCGCGTTCGCGGCCGCGTACTTTTCGCTGCAGCAGCCGGAGGTCGGCGGGCTGTCGGGACTCTTCAGCAAGATCCCCCCGCAGACGTTGCACCTCCTCCCCGACTTCAGCGACTGGGGGCTGACGCTCTCGGTCCTCATCATCCCCCTCACCGTGCAGTGGTGGTCGGTCTGGTACCCGGGCGCCGAGCCCGGGGGCGGGAGCTACATCGCGCAGCGCATGCTGGCATCCAAGAGTGAGAACGACGCCCTGGCGGGGACGCTGTTCTTCAACTTCGCGCACTACGCCCTGCGCCCGTGGCCGTGGATCATCACCGGCCTCTGTTCGATGCTCGTCTTCCCCGAGTTGGGCGACATCGCGAGGACCTTCCCCTACGTCGACCCGAAGCTCATCGGGCACGACATGGCCTACCCGGCCATGCTCAAGTTCCTCCCGGCCGGCTTCATGGGATTGATGATCGCGGGAATGCTGGCCGCCTACGTCTCGACCATCTCCACCCACCTCAACTGGGGGACGTCGTACCTGGTGCACGACGTGTATCGCCGCTTCGTGAAGCCCGGCGCGACCGAGGCGCACTACGTCATGACCGGGCGGCTGGTGACGGCCCTCCTGATGGTGCTCGCCGCCGGGCTCACCTTCGTCCTCGACTCGGCGCGGCAGTCGTTCGAGCTCCTCATGTCGATCGGCGCGGGGACCGGATTGCTCTATCTCCTGCGCTGGTTCTGGTGGCGGGTGAGCGCCTGGAGCGAGATCGCGGCGATGGTCACCTCGTTCATCGTCGCGGTGTCGTTCTTCGTCGCCGGGAAGGCCGGGATGACGACGCCGTCGCACATCGCGCTCATCGTCGGGGTCGCGATCACGACGGTCGTGTGGATCGCGACGGCCTACCTCGCCCCTGCCACCGACCCGTCCAAGCTCGAGTCGTTCTACCGGCTCGTGCGCCCGGCGGGCCCGGGGTGGAACGTCGTGCGCACGCGCACCGGGCTCCCGGCATCGACCGACTCGCTTCCGATGGCGATGCTCGGGTGGGTCCTCGGATGCGCCTTCGTGTACTCCGCGCTGTTCGGCGCCGGGAGCTTCCTCTATGGCAACAGGGCGCAGGGGATGGTGTTCCTCGCCGTCTTCCTGGCGAGCGGCGCCGGGCTGGTACGCCTCCTCCCGCGCATGTGGCGCACGTCGGAGTCGTGATGGCGGGTACGACGCCGGGCAGTCGCGTCGGGCAGGCATGCGCGCGCTGCTGACGGGAGTTGCGGCCGGGCTGGTAATCGTCGTCCTTGCGCTCCTGGGGGGACGATGGTGGCTGGAGCGTCACGTGCGGGAGATCCTGGCACGCCGCTACGACGTCCCGCTCACGCCGATCAGGGTGCCGACCGACTCGCTCAGCATTGCCGAGGGCGAGCGGCAGGCGTGGCTCCATGGCTGCCACGGCTGCCACGACGCGCAACTGCAGGGAAAGGTCTTCGTGAACGAGCCGCGGGTGATGCGCGTGGTGGCGCCTAACGTCACCGAGCGCATCGCCGCCTACAGCGATGCGGAGCTGGCCCGGCTCATCCGTCATGGCATCCGCCGCGACGGCACCGGGGTGCTGGCAATGCCGGTCTCGACCTTCTACCAGATGAGCGACGCCGATGTGGGGCGCATCATCGCGCACCTGCGCGCCACTCCGATGGCCGAGCGCGTCCTCCCCACCAGCGAGTTGCACCTGCTGGGAGAGCTCGCGGTGCTCGACGGCCAGCTCCTCCCGGAGGCCGCGACGATGGACCATGCCGCGCCACGGCTGGGGACGCGCAGCGACCGGGGGGATACCACCCGTGCCTGGCGCGGGGAGTACCTCGCGCGCACCATCTGCGGCGAGTGCCACGGCCCCGCGCTCCTCGGCGCCCTGGAGGCGCCGCCGCTCCTGCGGGCCAGTGGCTATTCCCGGCCCCAGTTCGTCTCGCTGATGCTCGATGGTCGCTCCCGTGACGGGCGCGACCTTCCGTTGATGGGGAGGACGGCGCGCGCACGATTCGTCCGCTTCACGAAGGACGAGATCGCCGACATCTATGACTACCTGATGCGGATGCCGGCCACGCCGCCGCCGGCGACGGCAACGTCATCGCGCTGACTGGACGCCCCACGCCCCATGTCGCCCACCACTCGCGCCGTCATCCTTGCCCGCGGACTCGGCACCCGCATGCGCCAGGGTGATGCCGGGGCCGCCCTCGACGCGGCGCAGGCGGCGGTGGCCGACGCCGGGATGAAGGGGATGATGCCCATCGGCCGCCCGTTCCTCGACTACGTCATCAGCGCCCTCGCCGACGCCGGGCTGACGGACGCCTGTCTCGTGATCGGTCCCGAGCACCAGGCGGTGCGCGACTACTACGGCGCGCTCGAGACCCATCGCGTGCGCATTCACTTCGCGGTGCAGCGCGAACCCCGCGGCACCGCCGATGCGGTGGCCGCGGCGCGCGACTTCGCCGGCGACGCGACGTTCCTCGTCCTCAACTCCGACAACTATTACCCGGTCGAGGCGTATCGCCTCCTGGCGACGCTCGGCGCCTCGGGGCTGGTGGGATTCGACCGCGCGGGGTTGGTGGCCGACGGCAACATCCCCGAGGATCGCATCCGGAAGTTCGCGCTCGTCGAGTGCGACGCCGCCGGCTTCATGACGTCCATCGTCGAGAAGCCGGACGAGGCGGCCTATGCGCGCATGGCGGCGCACGCGCTGGTGAGCATGAACCTCTGGTCGTTCTCGCCCGTGATGTTCGAGGCGTGTGCACGCGTGAGGCCATCGGTGCGAGGCGAACTGGAAGTGCAGGATGCCGTGCGCATTGCCATGCGCGAGTTGGGGGAGCGCTTCGCGGTCATCCCCTTCTCCGGGGGCGTGCTGGACCTCTCCAGCCGGCGCGACGTGGCGGCAGTGGCACGGCACCTGGCCGGCACCGTGGTTCGCCTCTAGGCCGGCGGCATGGGCGCGGCCGCGGGCGAGATGTAGCTTTGGGTCATGTCGCACTTCCGTGATGACCTGGCCCGCCTGGGGATGTCGCCACACCATGCGACGTCCAAGGCGGCGATGCTCGAGCGCTGCGACGGGGCGCTGGAATCGTTAGGCGCCTCCGCCCACCGCTGGTCGGCGTGGGTCCCGGGGCGGATCGAGGTGTTCGGAAAGCACACGGACTATTGTGGCGGCCGCTCGCTCCTCTGCGCCGTCGAGCGCGGCTTCGCCGTGCGGGTGGCGCTCCGTACCGACGCGCGGATCCGCGCCCTCGACGTGGCGACCGGTTCCGCCTGCGAGACCGCGCTCGATGTGTCGGCACACGGCCCGCCGGGGACATGGCCCAACTACGTCGCGACCGTCGCCCGCCGGCTGGCCCGCAACTTCTCCACCGCGCGCCACGGCGTCGACCTCGCCTTCGCGTCGGACCTTCCGGTCGCGGCAGGATTGAGCTCGTCGAGCGCGCTGATGATCGCCGTCTTCATCGCGCTCGCCAAGTCGAACGACCTGCGCAGCTCCGAGGAGTTCCGGCGCGCGATCTTCTCCCGCGAGGAACTCGCGGCGTACCTCGGCGCGGTGGAGAGCGGGGAATCGTTCCGCACGCTGCAGGGCGACGCCGGCGTGGGAACCTTCGGGGGAAGCCAGGATCACACGGCGATCATGTGCGCGGAGACCGGGCACATCGTGCAATACTCGTTCTCCCCGGTGCGGCGTGAGGCGGCCTTCGCGCTCCCCCCGACGCACACCTTCGTGGTGGGGGCGAGTGGGGTGCTGGCCGAGAAGGCGTCGGGGGCGCGTGAGGCGTACAACCGTGCGGCGCTCCTGGTGCGACACCTCCTGCATGCGTGGAATGCGGAGACCGGCCGTGCCGACACGTCGCTCGCCGAGGCCGTGCGGAGCGGCTCCGACGCCGCCGACCGGCTCCGGCGCATCGCGCGCGTGACGGCGACCGCGGAGTTCCCCGCCGAAGCGTTAGGCAACCGGCTCGAGCAGTTCCTCCTGGAGAACTTCGAGCTGATCCCGGCAGCGGCTGCCGCCCTGGCGCGCGGTTCGGTGCAGGAGCTCGGGGTCGTGGCAGAGCGGTCCCAGGAGGGGGCGGAACGGTGGCTGGGGAACCAGGTTCCCGAGACCATCGCCCTGGCCCGCCTGGCCCGGCAAGCGGGAGCGACCGCGGCGTCGGCCTTCGGCGCGGGATTCGGGGGCTCCGTCTGGGCGCTGGTCCCGGTCGGCGACGCCCACGACTTCATGGTGTCGTGGTCCCGGCGCTACGAGGGCGAGTTCCCACGCGCGGCGGAACGCGCGATGTTCTTCGTGTCGCCCGCGGGCCCCGGGGCACAGCAATTCTAGCGCTCGACTTCTCGCCTTCAGAGACTCCCATGGATCGACACACCTCTCGTCGCGACCTCCTGAAGGGCGCGGCGATCGCCGGGGCCGGGCTGGCGCTCGGCGGGCACGCGCTCGGGGCGCAGGATACCGGCGCCGACGCGGCGCAGTCGTCCACGCTTGCGCCGCCCTCCACCGCGGCCACCATGGCCGGCGTGCCGTTCGAGCGACACGACGTCGTGCGCATCGCCATCGTCGGGACGGGGCTGCGCGGCCGGTCGGTCCTGCACGAGTGGCTTGGCGTCCCCAACGTCCGGATCACCGCGCTGTGCGACACCGTCCCCGAGAAGGTCGAGATGGCGGTGCAACAGATGCGGAAGGCCGGGCACGACTACGAGCCGGCGCGCTTCACCGGCGGCCCCGAGGCGTTTCGCGAGCTGGTCCAGCGCGACGACATCGACATCGTCTATACGGCAACGCCGTGGGAATTCCACGTCCCGGTGGTGCTGGCGGCGATGGAGGCGGGAAAGCATGCGGCCACCGAGGTCCCCGCTGCCTACACGCTCGACGACTGCTGGGCGCTCGTCGATGCGTCGGAGCGCACGCGGCGCCACTGCCTGATGATGGAGAACTGCAACTACGGCTACAACGAGTTGCTGGTGCTCAACATGGTGAAGGCGGGGGTCTTCGGTGACCTCAAGCACGCGGGGGCCGCGTACAACCACGACCTGCGTGGCATCGTCTTCGAGGACCGCGACGAAGGCCTGTGGCGGCGCCGCCATCACACGCTGCGGAACGCCAACCTGTACCCGACACACGGGCTCGGGCCGGTGGCGTTCATGCTCGGGATCAATCGCGGCGACGCCTTCGACTACCTCGTGTCGATGAGCACCCCGGAGTTCGGGCTCACCAAGTGGCGCAAGGACCACGAAGCCGCCGGCTCGCCCAAGTGGAAGGAGCGCTACGTGACCGGTGACCTCAACATCTCGCTCATCAAGACGGCCAAGGGGCGCACGATCCGGCTCGAGCACGACGTCTCGTCACCTCGCCCGTACTCGCGCATCAATTCGATCCAGGGGACGAACGGGATCTTCGAGGACTACCCGCCGCGCATCTATATCGAGGGCGAGGGGGCGGAGCACCGGTGGGCGGCGATCGACGGCTACAAGGCACGCTACGAGCATGCGCTGTGGCGCGAGCTGGGCGACAGGGCCCGCAGCGGCGGCCATGGCGGGATGGACTACGTGATGGCGTACCGCCTGGTGCAATGCATGCGCGAGGGGCTGGCGCCCGACTTCGATGTCTACGATGCCGCCGCCTGGTCGGCGCCGGGGCCGTTGAGCGAGCTGTCGGTGGCCAAGGGAAGCGCGCCGATGCCGTTCCCGGACTTCACCCGAGGGGAGTGGCGGAAGGCACGGGCGACGATCTAGGCGAGAGCGGACTCCGCACCACGCCCCGTCGTCGTCTCGTCTTCCCGTCTTCTCGTCTTCCCGTCTTCTGCAGTTCTCACACGTCGCAGGTCCGCACCCCCTGCTCCAGCGACGCCATCGGGTCACGCACGGGGACGAACTCCTGCCCGATGTAGCCGGTGTAGCCGAGGTCGGCGATGGCCCGCATGATGGCCGGGTAGTTCAGTTCCTGCGATTCATCGATCTCGTGGCGTCCCGGGACCCCGGCGGTGTGGAAGTGCCCGATGGCATCGAAGTGATCGCGGATGTTGCGAATCACGTCGCCTTCCATGATCTGCATGTGGTAGATGTCGTACAGCAGCTTGAAGCGCGGGCTCCCCACCTGCCTGACGAGCTCGGCCCCCCAGGCGGTGTGGTCGCACATGTAGTCCTGGTGGTCCACCCTGGAATTGAGCAACTCCATGCACACCGTCACCCCGAGCTGCTCGGCGAGCGGGGTGACGCGCTGGAGTCCCGCCACGCAATTGGCGAGCCCTTCGCCGTCCGACATCCCCCCGCGGTTTCCCGAGAAGACGATCATGTTCGGCAGGCCGGCAGCCGCAACGAGCGGGAGGAGGCGGGCCGATTCCGCGACCAGGCGATCGTGCTGGTCGGGGCGATTGAAGCCGACGGGGATGGTCGACGGCCCGTTGGCCATGGCGCAGGTGAGTCCGTGCCGCCGTACCACCGGCCAGTCCTTCTCGCCCAGCAGCTCGACCGAGAGGAGGCCGATGCGCCTGGCCGCGGCGCACAGCTCGTCCAGCGGCATCTTGCCATAGCACCACTGGCATACGCTCTGCTTGAGGCGTCCCGCGCCCGGGAGCGGCTGCAACGCGTCCAGCGCGGGCGCCGCGCGCCCGGCCAGCGGCGTCCCCGCCATCGCGGCGCCGGCGACCGCCACGCCGCCCAGTGCCTTGAGCGCCTCGCGCCGCGTCCGGCTCACAGGGCGCTCAGCGCCTTGTACGACGCCGCGATCGAGGCAAAGGCGTCGGTGGGGTTGTCGTGCTCCACGAAGTAGTGCGCGATCCCGGCCAGCGGCCCCTTGGACACGTACTTCGCGAAGGGAAGCGTCCCCGCGCCGACCTCGGTCATGGTGCCATCACGCTGCATGTCCTTCACATGCACCAGCGGAAAGCGCCCCTGGTGCCGGGCAAAGTAGTCCAGGGGGTTCCGGCCCGCCTTGTTGATCCAGTAGAGATCCATCTCGAACATCACGAGCGCCCGATCGCAGCGCGACAGGAGCACGTCGTAGGGCACCCCCCCGTCGATGCTGGCGAACTCGAAGTCGTGGTTGTGGTAGGCAAACTGGATCCCACGCTGCTTCGTCGCCGCGCCCAGCGCGTTGAACTGGTCGGCGATGCGCCGGTAGCTGTCGAGCGACGTCCGCTCCCTCGCCTCGATCGACGGGACCACGGCGTACCTGTGCCCCATCACGCCCATGGCGTCCAGCACCTTGCCGGTGTGCTCGGCAATCTCGCCCAGCGCGATGTGCACCGAGGGGGCGGTCAACCCATTCGCCTTGAGCGCATCGGCCACCTGCCTGGGCGTGCGCCCGAAGTAGCCGGCGAACTCCACTTCCTTGTAGCCGATGCTCGCCACCCTGGCCAGCGTCGCCTCCACGCTCTTCTGCATCTCCGCGCGCACGGTGTACAGCTGCACCCCGCAGTTCCGGACCATGGCGCCGCCTGACCCGCCGGGGTCGTCCTCCGGCGTCGCCCCCTGTGCCAGGAGCCCGCGCGCGATGGGCGACGCGGCGAGACCCAGTGCCGACAGCTGCGTGAGGCGCTTGAGGGCTTCCCTGCGTGAGGACACGGTCTGACTCCGGGCGTGATGAGAGGCGTCGAGGGGCGCGGACAACGTGCCGTGTGCCCTATCGTTGCGGCCGCTCCCCCTTCAGGCGAGCCAGCAACTGCTTCAGCTGCGGATGGTCGGGCGCCGCCGCCAGCCCCTGCTCGATCGTCGCGAGCGCCGCCGTCGTGTCGCCGCGCTGGGCCTCTCCCATCGCGATGGCGGCATACGTCATCCCCGACTTCGGGAAGTACTCGAGGTTGAGTCGCAGCAGCTTCATGGCGTCGTCCGCGCGGCGCGAGCGCGTGAGCTCGTCGGCCATGGCGGGGAGCGATCCCTCGCCGAAGTCGAACATGGCCCGGCCGTAGGCCTTCTCCCGCAACTCGCGGTAGCGGGCCACGGCGCTGTCGGCATCCCTGGCCTCGAGCGCCCCCAGCACCTCGGCCGCGAGCGTGCGCGGCAGGGTTGCCCCCCGGTGGCACGTCTCGCAGCTGACGCGCGTGCGCGGCGTGAAGGTGCGTCCCGTCCTGGCCAGGTACGTGCCGTTGATGTCCATCGTCATCTGCAGCATCTGGCGGGCGACGCGCTTCACCTCCTTGTCGTCGAGCGACGGGTCGAGCTGCTCGGGCACCTGCCCCGGGTTCTTGACGACGTGGCAGTGGCTGCACTGCACGCCTAACGACGCGTTGAACCGGCGCATCAACCCCAGCAGCTCGGCGCGCGGGATGTCCTTGGGAAGGACCTGGAGGTTCTTGAACCCCTCGGGCTGCTGCGCAGCGGCCAGGACGGGGACCACGAGACACGCGCCGGCAACCGAACGACGGACGAAGGCGAACATGGCGGGGGAGGTGCAGGGTTCGGCCACTGGAGGGACGGCGGGCCGCCGGCCGCGGGGGGACCATGGCGATTCTACCATCCGGACCCGCCCCCAACCAGAGCCCGGGAGGATCGCTCGCCGCGCGGACGCTGGCGCGCCCTGCGGCCGCGCTCGCCCTGCGGCCGCGCTCGCCCTACCGCACCACCGGTCCCGTGTCGCCCGGAAGCAGGAGCTGCCGGTGCGCCCACCACGGCGCGATCCCGTTGCGCATGACGCGCTCGTGGAAAGCGCGCAGGTCGAACGTCCCCCCGGCCCGCGCGCGGTAGTCCTCACGCAGCGCGAGCAGGGCACGCTTCCCCAGGAAGTAACCGCCGTTGGTGGGATCGTACGCCACGCGCGACGCCTCCTGCATCGCCGCCGGCGCGGGAATGTGCGCCTGCTCCTCGAAGAACTTCGCCCCCTGCTCGATGGTCCATCCGTTCGCGTGCACGTTGAGGCTCACGATCAAGCGGCAGATGCGCGTCATGGACTCCGTGAGCTGGGCCATCGCGTAGCGCGGATCGTCGCGCTTGAACCCCTGTTCGATGACGAGGTGCTCGGCGTAATGCGCCCAACCATCCTGCCCGCTCGACGGTTGCGGGAACGGGTTCAGCCCGATCCAGATGCGTCGGATCTTGCCCGGCGTGCCGCGCATGAACAGCGCGTGCACGAAGTGCCCGGGCATCGCCTCGTGCGCCGACGTGATGGCCAGCGAGGGATAGTTGAAGCGCTCGAGCCACTTGTCCTGGCGCGCCTGGTCCCAGGTGGAGTCGGCATCGGTGACGTAGTAGATCGACTTCACCGGCGCCGGCTCGAGCGGGGGCGAGGCGTGCATCGACGCCAGCCCGATGTCGAACGGCTTGGACGGCTGCACGATCACCCGGTCGTCGCCCGGCAGCTGCACGAGCCCGCGACTGGTGACGAACTGTTGCAGCTCGTCCACCACGCGCCGCGTCGCCTCGACCAGCTCGCCGCGCCTGGGGTGATCGGCCAGGACCTCGCGCCACACCGCCATCGCCGACCGGGACGAGTCGATCGCCCGCGCCTTCTCCACGAACAGCGCCTGCTCCAGCGCGAGCTCACGCTCGGCGATCTCGAGGAGGCGCGGCGCCGGGACGTCGATCAGCTCCTCCGCCCGGTACCGCGCCTCGACGTACGCCCGCCCCAGCGCCACCTTGCCCGTGGCGCGGGGGAGGATCGTCCGCTCGTACTCGGCGATGAAGGCATCCAGCGCCTCGCGCGCGCTCCGCGCCTCCACCATCATGGCGCTCCACGCCTCCCCTCGCGGCCCATCCAGCGCCACGGGAAGGTCATGGGCCAGCATCGCGCTCGCACCGCGGAACATCGAGAGGCCGCGCTCCGCCAGGATGCGCGGCGGGTTCCTGAGGTTGGCCCGCGCCGCATCCAGCACCCTGGGAACGCCGCGCAGCTTCTCACGCACCCGCTGGATGCGCACCAGGGGGGGCGCGCTCTCCATCGTCATCAGGTTGTGCACGCCGTCGGTGATGGCCGACGCATAGATCATCGGGTTGCGTTCCCAGCTGCGCGCCACCTCGAGGTCGAGCAGCCAGCCGTCGATCACCCCGGCGAGGATGCGGTGGTCGACGCGCTCGTCGAGGGTCAGGCCGGCGGTCGGGATGCGGTCGAGCCGTTCGTGCATCTGGCGGAACCAGGCGACTTGGCGGGCGATGTTCCCGGCGGAAAAGTCCTCGAGCTCGCCGTCGTGCATGTGCAGGCCGTTGCCCGCGGCGATCGAGGGATAGAACGCCGCCCATCCGTCGAGGTACTCGTCCACCAGCGCGACGAACTCGCGCGACGCCGGCGACGACGTGCCGTATGCCTGCCGCCCCGCGGCGGCGCCCGCCGAGTCACTCGCGACGGCGACACGCGCCCCCTCGCGCGCGGTGCCACACGCGAGCGCGAGCAGCGCCAGCAGTCCGAGCAGCATGAGCGGCGTGAGCCGCGTGAGCCGCGTGAGCAGCGCACGCGGCGTGAACTTGCCGAACGCGGCCAGCGCCCCGGGCCGCCGGATCTGCGTCAGCTGGAATTTCCTGGTGATCACGGCGTCGATACCACGGGTGAATGCGCCCACCGCGCCGAGGCTGGGGTAGACGTTGGGCGTTACGCGAATGGCGCTGAACTCGTTGGAGGCGACGCGACACCGGTTCCCGCCGCTCGCCGCCCTCCCTCCCTATGCCGTCCTCGCCCCTGCCGCCGCCTGCAACCCCAGCTCCTCGACGGCCATCTCCCGCATCCGGAACTTCTGGATCTTCCCCGTGACGGTCATCGGGAAGCTCTCCACGAACTTCACGAAGCGGGGAATCTTGTACGACGAGATGCGGCCGCGGCAGTAGCTGATGATGTCCTCCGCCGTGGGCGCGCTCCCCGGGCGAGGGACGATCCACGCCATGACTTCCTCGCCGTAGTGTTCGCTCGGGACGCCGATCACCTGCGCGTCCTGCACCGACGGATGCGTGTACAGGAATTCCTCGATCTCGCGCGGGTAGATGTTCTCGCCGCCACGGATGATCATGTCCTTGATGCGTCCGACGATGTTGACGTAGCCCTCCGCGTCCATGGTCGCCAGGTCGCCCGTGTGCATCCACCCCGCGGCGTCGACGGCCGCCGCGGTCGCCGACTCGTCGTTCCAGTAGCCGAGCATGACGGAGTAGCCGCGCGTGCACAGCTCGCCCTTCTCGCCGCGCGGCACGATCGCCCCGGTGTCGGGGTCGACGATCTTCACCTCCACGTGCGGATGCACGCGC
Source organism: Gemmatimonadetes bacterium SCN 70-22 (assembly GCA_001724275.1). Taxonomy (NCBI): domain Bacteria; kingdom Pseudomonadati; phylum Gemmatimonadota; species Gemmatimonadetes bacterium SCN 70-22. Next base: position 43,922 of record MEDZ01000009.1, on the reverse strand, counting down.
CCCACCGTCCCCACGCGCTTCTCCAGCGGGTCGTCGATCGCACTCTGCGTCGAGACCGGCGAGGTCTCCGTCATCCCATAGCAGATCGTGACCTCCTGCATGTGCATTTCCGACTGCACGCGCTTCATCACCTCGACCGGGCAGGGAGAGCCGGCCATGATCCCCGTCCGCAAGGTGGAGAGGTCGAAGGTGACGAAGTCGGGGAGCGCCAGCTCGGCGATGAACATGCTCGGCACGCCGTAGAGCGCCGTGCACCGCTCGGCCTGCACCGCCTCCAGGGCAAGGGTCGGGTCGAAGGCCTCGCCGGGAATCACCATGCACGCGCCGTGCGTCGTGCACGCCAGGTTGCCCAGCACCATCCCGAAGCAATGATAGAACGGGACCGGAATGCAGACACGGTCCGACGACGAGTACTGCAGGGCCTCGCCGATGAAGAAGCCGTTGTTGAGGATGTTGTGGTGCGAGAGCGTCGCTCCCTTGGGGAAGCCCGTCGTCCCCGACGTGTACTGTATGTTGATCGGGTCGTCGAACTGGAGACTCGCCTCGCGCTCGGCCAGCGCCTGTTCCGACACCTCCTGCCCGCGCTCGAGGAGTGCATCCCATTCGCCGTCGAGGATGATGGTGTGCTCGAGCTGCGGGCAGCCGGCGCGCACCGCGTCGAGCATCTCCACGTAGCTCGCCGAGCGGAAGTGCCGCGCCAGGAAGAGGAGCTTCGTCCCCGACTGGTGGAGTGCGTACGCCAGCTCGGCCGTCCTGTACGCCGGGTTGATGTTGACCAGCACCGCACCCATGCGCGCGGTGGCGAACTGCGTCACGACCCACTCCCAGCGGTTGGGCGACCAGATCCCGACACGATCGCCGGCCTGGACCCCCACGGCCATGAGCGCGCGCGCCAACGCCGTCGTGGCGTCCCAGAGCTGCCGGTACGTGGCGCGGTACCACTGGCTGCGCACGACGAGCGCCTCGCGGTCGCCATGGGCCTCCACGGTTCGGCGCAGGTTCTCGCCGATCGTCTCGCCGAGGAGGGGGACGGTGGAGGTGCCGTGGACGTAGGAGAGCACGCGGATCGTCCGCTGGGGGATGCTGCTACGCTAATGGCCCCGCGCCAATCGTCCAGAGCGGGGTTCCCGGCCGGGGACCACCCCCTCAGCCGGCGGCGCCAACCTCCCGCGCACCCGTGGAGCGAGGGGGCGAGCGGGCGGCGACCGCTTGCCCGCGCAGCGCCGGGGCGCGAGGTTGGCTGGTGATGGCCGCGGCGTCCCGGGCGACGCCGCGATCCCCCCTCGACCCGGTCGCCCCACCAGCCAGGATGCCCCGCATGAACCGGCATGACAGCATCGCGTAGGCGTCGCGCGCGCCGCCGCTGGGAGACGCTCGCGCGCGAGGAGCTGCTGTCCGTCCGAATCAAGGACCTCGGGGTACGTCTCGAGGGAACCTGGATCGAGGAGTGCATCGAGGAGTTGTATGACGAGCTTGCCGAGCGCGGCCTCACGCTCCGTCCGCACTGCTGGCTGTCGGGCGAGTGGTTTTCGCCGGCGGGGATCCCCGGGATCGGGATCCCGTTCTACCTGGCGCATCCGCGCCTCATCCGCCTGGAGCGCAGCATGATGCTGGAGGTGGAGGGCGGCTCTCGCGCCGAGTGCATGCGCATCCTGCGCCATGAGACGGGGCACGCCATCCAGCACGCCTTCGCCCTGAACCGGCGCAAGCGCTGGCGCGAGCTGTTCGGGCGATCGAGCACCAGGTATCCGGAGTCCTACCGCCCCAACCCCGCCAGTCGCAACTATGTGCAGCACCTGCGGCTCTACTATGCCCAGGCACACCCCGACGAGGACTTCGCCGAGACCTTCGCCGTCTGGATGGGGCCGCGCGCCAAGTGGCAGCGGCGCTACCAGGGGTGGCGCGCCCTCGAGAAGCTCCAATACGTCGACCAGCTGATGGACGAGCTGCGCGGCAAGCGCCCGCTACGCCTCGAGCGCGAGCGCGTGGAGCCGGTGTCCGCGCTCACGGCGACGCTGCGCGAGTACTACGAAGCCAAGCGCGCGCAGTACTCGGTGCATTACCCCACGACCTACGACCGCGAGTTGCGCAAGGTCTTCTCCGACTCGCCCCGGCACGACGGTCGCGAGCTCGCCTCGGCGTTCATCCAGGGCCATCGTTCCGAGATTCGCCGCACGGTCGCCCGCTGGACGGGCGAGTACGAGTTCACCCTGGACCAGGTCCTCCGCGACATGATCGGCCGCTGCCGCGAGCTGAAGCTCCGCGTTGCGGGGCCGCAGCGTCGCGTCCTCCTCGACTTCGCCGGCATGCTCGCGGTGCGCACCGTGCACTTCCTGTATAGCCGCCGCATTTCCATCGCCCTATGAGCCGTCCGCGCCGCCGCCTGCGCATCCTCGTGCTCATGCAGCCCTCGCTCATCCCCCCCGAGTCGGTGGCCGGGCTCAGCGAGCGCGAGATGTACGAGATCAAGACCGAGTACGACGTCCTGCGAACCCTCCGCGCGCTGGGGCACGACGTGCGCGCACTGGGCGTTCGCGACGAGCTCCTCCCCATCCGCGAGGCGGTGGAGGGATGGAAGCCCCACATCGTCTTCAACCTCCTGGAGGACTTCTTCGGGCTGCGTGAGTTCGACCACCACGTGGTGAGCCTCCTCGAGCTGATGCGCGTCCCCTACACGGGGTGCAACCCGCGTGGGCTGGTGCTCGCCCGCGACAAGGCACTCTCCAAGAAGATCCTGGCCTATCATCGGATTGCGGTCCCGCACTTCGACGTCGTCCGCCGGGGACGCCGCGCCCGGGTCTCGCGCTCGCTCACCTACCCGCTCATCGTGAAGAGCCTGACCGAGGAGGGCTCGGTCGGCATCGCCCAGGCGTCGGTCGTGCGCAACGCGTCCGAGCTGGAGGCACGCGTCCAGTTCATTCACCGCAGCATCGCGAGCGACGCGATCGTCGAGGAGTTCATCGACGGACGCGAGATCTACGTCGGGATCCTGGGAAACACGCGGCTCACCGTCCTTCCGCCGTGGGAGCTCTACATCGAGAACGCCCCCCCGGGGACACGCTTCATCGCCACCTCCCGCGTGAAGCACGACCCCGATCACCAGGAACGGCACGGGATCTTCCAGGGGCCGGCCGAGCTTCCGCCGGCGTTGCATGAGCGCCTCGTCTCGACGGCGCGGCGCATCTATCGCCTCCTCTCGCTCGACGGCTACGCGCGCCTCGACTTCCGCCTGCGCGCCGACGGGATCGCGTTCTTCATCGAAGCCAACCCGAATCCCGAGGTGGCCGAGAGCGAGGAGTTCGCCTCGTCGGCGCTCGAGGCGGGAATCAGCTACGAGCAGCTGCTGTTGCGAATCGTCTCGCTCGGCTTGCTGCGCGGCGCCATGTGAGCGGCGGGTCGAACGAGGGCGCGCCGCCATGTGGCGGCGGGTGACGCGGGGGCGCGCCGCTCAGAACACCAGGCTGAAGGCGACCGGAATCGCCGCGACGTTGTGGAAGAATGTCTTCGCCTCGTCGACCGGGATCCCCCGGAAGCGCGCCTCGAGACCGCCGCCGATCGGCCCCAGGCGGAAGCGCAGCCCGGCACCGGCGTTGTAGGCCCACTGTACGCCGTTGATCGCCTCACCGACGGTCGTGACGTCGGTGCGGAACGAGACGGCGCCGACGCCCCCGATGAGGTAGGGCTGGAAGCCGCGCGGCCCCAGGGGGATCTCGATGTTGGCGAACGTTCCCAGCACCGACGAGATGGCCCCATCGCGCAACTTGCCGAGGTCCGGAAGCTTGGGGCCACCGGCCACTCGCGCGCTCGCGCCCGCGACCGTGCCCTGCGCGAGGCGCGCCCGACCAGGCGCGCGCGCATCGTGCGTTACGCTGGCAATTCCGGCCGACTGCGCGAGCCGGCGCACCTTGTCCTCCAGCACGCCGAATCGCGCATACGCCACCTCGGGGCGGAGCCGGAACTTGCGCCCGACGACCCGGATGAGCGCCGATCCGCTCGCCTGCACGCCAAGGTCGTGATAGTCGGAAAAGCCGCCCGTGGGAACGTTGAGCCCACCCGACACGATGAGCCGGACACGCCGCTCGGGGGCGAGGGGCGTCCCCTGGGCGGCGGTGGTGTCCTGCCCCCGGAGCGGCGCGGCCGAAGCCGCCAGCAGCAAGAGCGCGACGGGCCATCGCCGCATCATGCGCTCGACGGTGATCGGTGAGGCATTCGGCATCGCACCCCTCCCGCGTGGTGAGCCAGGCGGCACCGCTCTCCCCCAGACGCGCGCTCGCCCCTGCCGGCGTTGTCCGCACCCTCCAGTATGAGTGCGGTTGGGGCCCCCCGCCAGCGTGCGCGGGCGCGCCCGGTTGCGGAACGCACCCTCCGCCGCACGGGCGGTCGCTCGCCGGGGTGCAGGGGGGGCGCGACGGCAAATGCGGAATGGAGGAGGCGACGATACCGGTGCCTGACGCCCCGACCACGAGGCGCTACCATTCACCACATGACCAGCTCGCCAGTCACACCGTACGACCTGATGGGCGGCGAGGAGGGGATCCGTCGCCTCGTCGACCGTTTCTACGACCTGATGGACGATTCGCCCGAGGCCGCCAACGTCCGAGCGCTTCACGCCACCTCGCTCAAGCGATCGCGCGAGAAGCTGTTCATGTACCTGAGCGGATGGACCGGCGGCCCCCCCCTCTACGAGTCGCAGTACGGCCATCCGCGCCTTCGGATGCGACACCTCCCCTTCACCATCGGCAAGCGCGAGCGCGACGAGTGGCTCTGGTGCATGGAGCAGGCGCTCGACGAGCACGAGATGCCGGCCGAGCTGCGCGTGCACCTTCGCCAACGGCTGCGGCAGTTGGCCGACCACATGCGCAACATCGACGAACTGTAGGCTTCGCCAGCCGCATCCCCGTCACCCACCCCACGCGCACGTCCCACCCCTTCCCGATCCTCATCGTGTCTCGCCCCCTGTCCATCGCCGCGCTTGCCCTTCTCTTCTCGCTCCCGGCTGCCGCACAGCAGAAGGGGGCGTCGTCAGAGCTCGCCAGGGAGATCGACGCCCGCCTCGAGGCGGTGATGCCCAAGGTCGTCGCCTGGCGCCGCGACATCCACGAGCACCCGGAGCTCTCGTTCGCCGAGACGCGCACGGCGGCCCTCGTCGCCAGGCACCTGCGCGCCATCGGGCTCGAGGTGCAGGAGAACGTCGGCAAGACCGGCGTCGTCGGCATCCTGCGTGGCGGCAAGCCGGGCCCTGTCGTTGCCCTGCGCGCCGACATGGACGCCCTTCCGGTCACCGAACTCGTCGACCTCCCCTTCAAGAGCAAGGTCCGCGCGACGTGGCAGGGAATGGATGTCGGCGTGATGCACGCCTGCGGACACGACAATCACGTCGCGATCCTCATGGGTGTCGCCGAGGTGCTGGCCGGCATGAAGGCGAAGATCCCGGGAACGGTGAAGTTCCTCTTCCAGCCGGCCGAGGAAGGGCTCGGCGGGGCGATCGCGATGGTGAACGACGGCGCCCTCGAGAACCCTCGCCCGTCGGCCATCTTCGGCCTGCACGTCTGGCCGGCCGAGGTCGGGACGCTGAACTACCGGCCGGGAGGGTTCATGGCTGCAGCTGACGGGCTCGACATCGTCGTCAAGGGACGGCAGACGCACGGCTCGGCGCCGTGGTCGGGGGTCGACCCGATCGTCGTCTCCTCGCAGATCATCCTCGGCCTGCAGACCATCGCCAGCCGCCAGGTCGAGGTCACCTCCGCCCCCTCGGTCATCACGATCGGGATGATCATGGGCGGCAACCGCGGCAACATCATTCCCGACAGCGTCGTGATGCAGGGAACGATCCGTACCTTCGACGAGGCGATGCGCGCCGACATCCACACGCGCGTCACCCGCACCGTCGAGGACATCGCACACTCGGCCGGCGCCACCGCGAAGGTCTCGATCGCGAAGGGCGGGTTGGTGACGGTCAACGACCCGGCGCTCACCGAGCGGATGCTCCCCACCCTGCAGCGATCGGCGGGCGATGGTGGGGTGAAGGTGATCAACCCGATCACCGGCTCCGAGGACTTCCCCGTGTACACGAAGGACATCCCGGGGCTCTTCTTCTTCCTGGGCATCACCCCCAAGGGGGAGGACCCGAGGAAGGCGCCGGCCAATCACTCACCGCTCTTCTTTGCCGATGAAGCGGCACTCCCCACCGGCGTGCGTGCGCTGGCCAACCTCGCCGTCGACTACCTGCGCGGCGGGGCCATCGCACCGAAGAGCCCAGTGCAGTGAACGTGGGGCGTGCGCGTCCGCGGGATGACGCACGCTCCAGCTGGCTCGTCGCCACGCACATCGGGGGCCAACGCGTGGCGCACCCGTTGCGCCGCGTCAGGTGCCGTGCCTCAGTCCCGCCACCGCTGCACGCGATCGGGAAGGCTGGCTTCGCCGAGCGACGCACATAACGAGGGCAGTTCACCACGAAGCGCCCCTTGCCAGCGCAGCGCATCGACGTCCTCGGACAACGGCACGTCGATGCGCAGCGTGGCGAGCACCTTGTAGAGGCGGGCATCGTCGCGATGCTCCCGCAGCTGCCCCGCCAGCGCCGCCGCACCGCGCACCGGCACCTCCCAGGCCGCGGCGTCGTCCGGGATCGCGTCGAGCGTTGCATATCGCGCGAGCACGGCCGACGCCGACTTGGCCCCCCAGCGTGGGACGCCCGGGATCCCGTCGGCATCGTCTCCCACGAGGGCCAGCAGGTCGGGGATGGACGACGGAGAGACCCCGAACCGCTCCACCACCCCCGCCTCGTCGGTCACCTTGCGCCTGATGCGGTCGAGCGCGACGACCTTGTTCCCGCGCACGCACTGCAGCAGGTCCTTGTCGGGCGAGCAGATCACGACCTGTTCGACGCCCGGGGCATCGTGCCATCGCGCCGCGGCGGTGGCGATCGCGTCATCGGCCTCGAACTCGACCATCGGCCACACCACGACGCCGAGCGCGCGCGCGGCGTCCTCGGCGAGCGGAAACTGCGCGACCAGCTCTGGCGGGAGCCCCTCGCCCGACTTGTAGCCGGGGAAGAGGCGGTTGCGGAACGACTCGATGACGTGGTCGAAGGCGACGGCGACGTGCGTCACGCCGTCCTCGCGCAGCAGGGCGTGCAGCGAGCGCAGCAGCCCCCGTGTGGCGCCGACCTCACGTCCGTCAGGCGCAATCGCCCCCGGGGCCCCGAAGTGGGCCCGGAAGAGCTCGAAGGTCCCATCGACCAGGTGGATGCGCACGCGAGCGCTAGCCTCCCTTCACCACGCCGATCGGCCGCAGGCGCGCCACGCGTCGGGCCAGTCCGGCGTGCTCCACCACCTCGGCCACCCGCTCGACGTCCTTGTAGGCCATGGGCGCCTCCTCGGCCAGCCCGGCAGGGGCCGGACAGCGTACGACGATGCCAAGGGCCTCGAGCTGGGCGCGCATCTCGCTCCCGGTCACGAGCCGCTTCGCCCCGCTGCGGCTCAGGCGCCGCCCGGCCCCATGACAGGCGCTCCCGAACGAGCGCTCCTCCGCCGCGTGCGTCCCCGCCATCACCCAGGTCGCCGTCCCCATGCTCCCGGGAATGAAGACCGGTTGTCCGACGTGCCGGTATCGCGCGGGAATCTCGGGGTTCCCCGGCCCGAACGATCGCGTCGCCCCCTTGCGGTGCACGCAGAGCATGCGGCCGCCGTGCCGCTCCCGCTTCGCGATGTTGTGGGCCACGTCGTAGATCACGCGCACCTCGCCCGGGTTCACCCCGCCAAAGAGGCGTCCGACGACGTCGCGCACGTAGTGCGTGATCATCTGCCGGTTCGCCCACGCGAAATTGGCCGCCGCGCTCATCGCGTCAAGGTAGGCCATCCCCTCCGGCGACGACGCGGGAGCGCACGACAACTGCCGATCCGGGAGGGAGATCCCGCGGCTGGCCAACCGAGCATCCATCAGGCGGACGTAGTCGGTGCACACCTGGTGTCCCAGCCCGCGCGACCCGGTGTGGATGAGGACCGTCGCCTGGCCGGGCTCGAGCCCCATCGCCGCCGCCGCCCCGGCGTCGACCACCTGCTCCACCAGCTGCAACTCCACGAAGTGGTTCCCCGACCCCATCGACCCGAGCTGCCCCCGCCCACGCTCGCGGGCGCGGACCGACACCGTGGCCGGGTCGGCGTCCTCCAGGCACCCGTTCGACTCCGCATGCTCCAGGTCGGCCTCCACCCCGTAGCCGCGCTCCCGCACGACGTACTGCGCGCCCCCCCGCAATACTCCCATGAGCTCGCCGTCGGTCATGCGCCACCGCCCGCCGTGCCCGGTGCCCGAGGGGATACGGCGCGAGATCTCGTGCACCAGGTTCTCGCGCAGCCTCCCGATGTCACGCACCGTCAGCGGCAACGCCAGCAGGCGCACCCCGCAGTTGATGTCGAAGCCGACCCCCCCTGGCGAGATCACGCCGTCGGGGAGGAGCGTTGCCGCCACGCCTCCGACCGGGAAGCCATATCCCTCGTGCATGTCGGGCATCCCGTACACGCGGTCCACGACCCCGGGCAGCGTCGTGACGTTCACCAGCTGCGCGATCGCGTCACCGTCGAGGATCCCTTCCATCAGGACCTCGTCGGCGAATATGCGCGCCGGGACCCGCATGTCCGCGCGATAGGTGGCCGGGATGTCGACCTCCGTCGCTCCCGAACGCACGAACCCCGCCGGCAGTCCCTCTGCCGGCGGCGCCGCTCCCCCTCCCGTCGCGTCCGTCATACGTCGAACAGGACCTGCGCCCGCCACCGTCCGTTGCGCTCCTCGAGGGCGAGGGCGTGGTACGTCGCCGCCTTCAGCGGGGAGGTCCAGTGCGCGACTCGCCGCCCCCGTACCTGCGCATGCAGCGCGACCTCGCCTCCCTCGCCCCCGACCAGCGACACGTTGGCCAACTCGTCATACGCCACCCCGTTCGCCTCGCCGCGTCCGATGAGCTCGTTGGCCGCATCCACCAGGAGCGTGGCGGGGTCGCGCGCACTGACCTCCAGCGATTCCCACGCCACGCCTTCACCTTCCGGATCCCCTGCCGCGTGCGCGATGACGCGCGCCAACTCCCCGAACACTCCCTCGAGGGTGTCGGCCACGATCGACACCCTCCACTCGCCGATGTGCTCCTCGGTGCGAGACGTGGGCGGCGTCATCGGCCACGCGACCTTACCACCACGAGCCGTCGTCGCGCCGCTGCGGGGTGCCGAAGACGAAACGTCGGTTCGACAGCTTGTGGTCGGCCACGGCTCGCGCAATGTCGCTGGTCGTGACGATCCCCTCGAGCTTGTCGCCATCCATCACCAGCACGCGGTGGACGCGGTGTTGCTGCATGAACGCCGCGGCCCGTGTCACGTCGGTGTCGGGCGACAGGTGCAACACGCCCTCGGTCATCGCGTCGCGCACCGTCAGCTCCTCGAGCGCGTTCCACTCCGGTGCGTCGGGAGACTGGGTCCGTGCCGCCACGTCGGCGCCGGCGTCGTCCCAGTACTCCGTGAAGAAGGCCGCCACCGCTTCGTCTCCCTCGACATAGGGCTCGGGCGGCTCCCCCCCTCCCGGCTCGGCGACCTCTGGACGGAGGGTCGGTGCGCCCGGGGTCGATGCCGCCGCCGTCACCAGGTCGCTCAGGGTCACGACCCCGACGACCTTGCTCCCTTCGATCACCGGAGCCCCCGACACGTGCTGGCGCACGAAGAGCTCCATGGCATCGCGCACCCCCAGGTCGGGCGAGACGGAGACGACCTCAGGGGTCATGATGCGGGAAATGCGCAGCATTGTAACCTCCCTTCGGCTGCGGAAGATGGAACCGTCGATCCTCTCCCCATTCAACATGCCCCCCGTCGAGCACCTCGTCTGTCGGCGGACGCCGTCGGGGACGTGAGGTATCCCCCGGGGGCATTGCGCCCCGGCTCGGTTCTGCCGTCCGAATGAATGGAAGGGGAAAGCTCGAGCATTGCGACGCCCCAGCCGTCGCGCCACTTTCTCCGCGGCCTACGGGGGTCTATCGCATGGCGCGCCAGGGCGTGCTCCACTTGTCCGCGTCCCTCGCGATGGCGCTGCCTCGAGTTGGCCGAGGGTATCGGAACGGACCAGCCGGTCGGTATAGCATCCATGAGTCCGCAACATCCGGAGCGGAATGACGAGCGTGACGCGGCCCCCACGACGCGGCGGCGCGCCATCGTCGTGCTCGCGGCCGGAGTTGCAGCCCTGGCCGCCGCCCTCCCCATCGCGCGCCGACTGACGGCGGGGCTGCGCAGCAACCAACACCGCGCCCTCCCGCCCGATCCCACGTCCGTCGACCCCACCTTGCTCCGGCGCATGGCGACGCTGGCCGGAGCACTCTTCGGCCATCGGCTCGACGCACGTGACACGCGCGAGCTTGGCGACGACCTTGCCCTCCTCGTGCAGCGCGATGGCGGGTGGCGCGCGGAGTTCGTCGAGACCGGCGACTACATCGACCGCCTCGCGCGCGCCGCGGGGATGCGCTCCTTCGCCGACGCCTCGGACGACGCGCGTGACGCCATCGTCGACGACATCATGCGACCGTCGATCACGTCGAGACGCTCGAAGGCGCTCGCGGTGATCTCCCGCAACGAACGGGTGCGGCGCCGAATGCGGACCGAGCTCGTCGACCGCCTGGCCACCGCCTACGGCGCCTCTGCCCCCGCATGGCGCAGGCGTGGCTACACCCGCATCCCGGGTCAGGCCGGCGACCCGCGCGAGTACACCAGAGCCGGGACGGCCACCACATGCTGACCGGTCACGACGTCGACCTCTGCGTCATCGGCGCCGGACCGGCCGGGGCACTCCTCGCCGACGCCTGTGCCGCCCGCGGCGTGCACACGCTCCTCGTGGAGTCGGGCCCGCGACTCGATCGCGCCGACCGCCCCAGGCAACAGCGTCGATTCCTCACGCTCGGCGAGAGCGCCTGGCCGCGCGACCCCGCGCGCGACGTCTTCACCAACGCGTCGTCGTTCGGGTATTCGCTCAACATCAACCGGGTACGCGCGGTCGGCGGCACGACGCTCCACTGGATCGGCATGACGCCGCGCCTGCGCGAGTCCGACTTCCGCACCGCCACGCAGTTCGGCCTGGGGATGGACTGGCCGCTGCAATACGCGGAGCTCGAGCCGTACTACGTCCGGGCGGAGCGCGAGATGGGAGTCTCGGGGGCGCAGGGGCCACACGATCCGTGGCGCAGCGCCCCATATCCCATGGAGCCGTTCCCGGACAGCTTCAGCGACGGACTGTGGCGCCGCGCCGCAGCGGCGCTGGGGGTGGAACTCTCGACCATGCCGGTCGCGAAGAACAACGCCCGCACCTACGACGGGCGCCCGCCGTGCACGACCTTCGCGACGTGTCCCATCTGTCCCGGCGGGGCGCAGTACTCCGCCGACTGGCACGCCTTCAAGGCGGAGCGATCGGGACATTGCGAGATCCTCCCCGGCACCACGGCACGGCGCATCGAGCTGGACGCCTCCGGGCGCGTGCGGGTGGTGCACGCCTCGGCGCGCGACGGCACTCCGCACGAGATTCGCGCACGCGTCGTGGTCCTCGCCGCGAGTGCCGTCGAGACGGCCCGCCTGCTGCTGCTGTCGAGAGTTGGGAACCAGGACATGGCCGGCCGGCACCTCATGGAGCACTGGAAGGTGGCGGCGAGCGGCGTGTCCGAAGAGCGCGACTACCCGCGCCGCATCGGCTTCCCGACGCTGACCGCCTACCATGCCTACGAGGGAGAAGGACGCGGCGAGCGCGGCGCCGTGCGCATGCTCTTCCCGGACCCCGACGATCCGCTGGAGTCGCTGGGCCGTGAGCCGGGGCTCTGGGGACGAGCCATGGCCCGCCGCGATTGCGAGCGGTTCGGCCACTTGCGCCGGGTCGAGGTCAGCGTCGAGCACCTCCCCAACCCCGACAGCCGGGTGACGCTCGATCCGGCCGTCCAGGACTGCTTCGGCGATCCCGCGCCGCGCCTGCAATTCGTGCTTGGTGATCGCGACCACCGGACGCTCGAGGCAGGGCGATCGGCCCTGCGAGCCATGATGGACGCCGCGCGCCTCGGCGACGTGCGCATCGGCGATGCCTTCTACGGCGGCGCGCACCTGATGGGGACCTGCCGGATGTCGCGGCGCGAGGAAGAGGGCGTGGCCGACCCCGACGCGCGCGTGCACGGCACGCGCAACCTCTACCTCGCCGGCAGCGCGCTCTTCCCCACCGGCGGGGCCGTCAACCCGACGCTGACCATCGCGGCCCTCTCGTTGCGGCTCGCGGACCATCTCCTGCAGCAGCTCGCCGCCCCCCCTCGGGGGTGAACGGCGTCCCCCGGACGCCGGGCGCTATTCCGGCGCGCGCCAGCGGATCCCGTGCGCGTCGAGCACCTGCTGCATGAGGGCGAGCGCCCCCGCGCGCGTCGCGGGATCGGCCGACAGGTCGTGCTCCTCACGCGGGTCGCGCGCGTGCTCATATACGCCAAGCGTGTTCACGTTGCTCTGGATGACGTGCACCGTGTCGGTGACCACCGACTTCTGGTCGGCGCGTCCCGCCAGCGTGGCGGGGCTGACGTTGATCCCCTTGTTCACCTCGGCGATCACCGGGCTCACCGCGCTCCCCACCTCACCGGTCATCACGGGGCGCAGTGAGGTGCCGCCGAGTGCGCGGTCGCGCGTCCCGAGCGCCAGGTCCACGATCGTCGCCGCCAGGTCGCGCAACGACACCAGTTCGCCGATGCGCTGGCCGGCCGGGACCCCCGGGGCGTTCAGGATCACCAGCGGAACGTGCAGCTGGTCGAGGTAGAGCCCGTTCCCATGTCCCACGAGACCGTGCTCGCCGAACAGTTCGCCGTGGTCCGAGGTGATGATCACGATGGTGTTGCGCAACACCCCGCGCCGCTCGAGGGTGCGCAGCACACGGTCGACCTCCGCGTCCATGTAGCGGATCGCCCCGTGATAGCGGTCGATGTCGAGCCCCTCCTTGCCGTACATCGTGCGGTACCGCGTGGGGGGCACGTACGGCGCGTGCGCGTCGAAGAAGTTGAGGAAGGCGAAGAACGGACGCCCCTCGAGTCCTCCCTGCCAGCGCAGGAAGCCGTCGGCGATCTCGCCCGCCGGGATGAAGTCGTGCGCCACGTAGTTGCCGTGCGCGACCAGCGAGAGCGGCAGCGCCCCCTTCACCGCGCCGCGAAGCCAGTGGGACTTCTCCCACTCGTAGTAGGCATTCACCACCGACCGCGTCTGCGTCAGCGTCGTCGACAGGGCGTACTCGGCGAGGGAATACTTCGTGTCCTCGTAGCGCAGGAACCCCTGCGCCAGGCCGGTCCGGTACCAGGCCGCCACCGAGTTCGCCGCGAACCCCCCGGTGGCGAGGCCATGCGCGCGCATCACCTCCGTCAGCGTCACGCGAGCCTCGCCCAGCGGAACCTTCCAGTCGGCCCCGGCGATGCTGGCGTATGCGCCGGTGAACATCGAGGCATGTGACGGCAGTGTCCACGATGACGAGCTGAAGGCCCGATCGAAGACGACACCGCGGCGCCCCCACTCCGCCAGCCTCGGCGTGTTGTCGTACGGCCCCCCGAACATCCCCATGCTGCTCGCCCGCACGGTGTCGAGGATGATGAGCAGGACGTTCGGCGTCCCCTCCGGCACGGCGGCGAGCGAGGCCAGGGCGCGCGACTCGCCCCGCGCGCGCAGCAGCTTGGTCGACGACGCCACGAGCACGCTCGCCAGCACCCCCGCTACCGCCAGCATCCGGCTCGCGCGTCGCAGCAAGCCTTCTCGCTTCCGCGCCAGGGCATGCAGCTGCACCGCGCAACCCAGCGCCAGGGTGGCGAGCGCCCAGGGTGAGATGCGCTGGAAGAGCAGGAGGATCGCGAACGCCACGATGCCCCCCACGAACGCGGTGAGGAGCGCGAACGTCGCGCGACGAGGCCAGAGCACGTGCAGCGCCGCGGGGAGAGCAGAGAGCGAACCCACGACCAGCAGGTAGCCGGCGGAGGTCAGCAGCACCTGGTCACGCAGCCACCACTTCCACGAGAAGACCCCGAAGACGTGGCGCATCGCCGCGACGACCCCAAGGTGTCCCCAGCAGGCGATCATCGCGGCAGCGACGACCAGGACGAGGGCGTCCGTCACGCGGTGAGGAGCCGGTCGAAAGATGGAGTCGCGCATCGAGGTGGTTCGGGGGAGATTCGTGGCCTGCGCTCCCGTCGCCCTCGAGCCCTGCGCAGCCGCAGTCGCCCACTCTCGTCACGCACCCTTCCGCCGCCAGAGGTGTCGGAGAACCGTCGGGAAAATTGTCGCGCCCGGTACGCCTCCCGCAATCAAGGTGCCAAACGATCGTCGGCGGGAGGATGCCGTCGCCCGCGATCCCCCTACGCCTCCCAGCCCGGTCACCCGATACCCCTTGGCCCCGGCTCGGCCGACCGTGCAGGCACTGTCCGGCCGGAGGATTCGCATGAACGATGCTGCGGGGGGGATGCGCCAAAGGCGACGTACGTCACACGCGCGCTGGGGGGTCAATGCGCTCGTGGCCGCATCGGTTCTCGCCATCGCCTGTTCGATCTCGCGTCGTCAGGAGACCGAGATGGGCCAGCTGTACGCGAAGCAGATCGACGCCGACTGGCCCGTGGTACGCGCACCGGAGATCGCGGGCTACCTCACCCTGCTCGGCGACTCGCTCGCCAGCGTCACCGGCACGAAAGATGTGGAGTGGCGCTTCACGCTGGTCAACTTCGCCGACGTGAACGCCTTCGCCCTCCCGGGCGGCTTCATCTACGTCACGCGTGGCCTGGTGGAGCGCACGGCCACGATGGACCAGCTCGCGGGGGCCATGGCGCACGAGCTCTCGCACGTGACGCGGCGGCACGCCGTCAAGCAGATGGAGGCCGCGCAGCGCGCCAACGTGGGCGTCTCGCTCGCCTGCGTCCTCACGGGTATCTGCGAGAGCACGGCGACCCGCGTCGGGATCGAGCTGGGTGGCGCTGCCCTCTTCGCGAAGTACAGCCGCGATGACGAGCGCCAGGCCGACGAGGACGGCGTTCTCCTCGTGACACGCGCCGGCATCGATCCCGAGGGAATCCCCAGGCTCCTGCAACGGCTCCTGGATGAGCGGAAGGCGAAGCCGGGGGCGCTCGACGCCTGGTTCAGCACCCATCCCTACGAAGAGGATCGCATCCAGTACACCAGCGCCCTCATTGCCCGGCTCGACCCGGCGCGCGTCGCCCGGCTCGCCATCGACACGCCCCGATTCCAGGAGTTCCGCGACCGGGTGAAGCAGCTCGAGGCGCCGAAGAAGGGGCGTTAGGCGTCCGACGTCGCCCGACGCTCAGATCTCCCCACGCCCGGCGAACTGCGCCATCTTCTCGGCGGCGCGGAACGCCAGCGCCATGATCGTCATGGTCGGCTGCCCCCGCCCCGAGGTGACGAGACTGCTCCCGTCGCAGATGAAGAGGTTGGGGACATCGTGTGCGCGGTGGTTCCGGTCCACCACGCTCGTCCGCGGGTCGTTCCCCATCCGGCACGTCCCCAGCAGGTGCGCGGTCCCGCCCGACACCTCCACCGGGAGGGCGAAGTGCGACACCGCCCCCGCCGCCACGTGCAATTCCTTCGAGCGCTCGGCCAGGAAGCGCATCATCTTCAGGTCGTCCTCGTGGTCGCGATAGGTGACGCGGATGGCGGGGAGTCCGCGTTCGTCCTTGTGCGTGGGATCGAGGGTGATGCTATTGGAGGCCACCGGCAACGAGGTGGTGTGGCCGAAGACCGTCATCTGCCGCGTGAAATCGTGGGCGAGCATGCGCTTGTAGTCCGCCCCCCAGTTGCGGCGCCCGGGCTCGGCGGCATTGAGCGCGAAGAAGATGGGGAGCGTGATGTCGGCGCGGGCATCGAGCCCGCCCCCACCATAGAAGCCGCGCTTCGGGTCCGAGTCGTACCAGTCGAGTGCGATGCGCGTCACCTGGACGCCCTTGTACTCGTTGAGCGGGTGCTCGTAGGTGCCCGGCGTGATCGTCGCGCCGTTGAACATCAGGTGGCGCCCGACCGCCCCTGAGGAGTTGGCCAGCCCCTGGGGGAAGCGGTTGCTCCGCGACATCAGGAGCAGGCGGGGGGTCTCGGCGCCGTTGCAGCTGAGCACGACCGCGCGGGCACGCTGGCGCTGCTCCTTCCCCTCGGCATCGTAGTAGATGACCGCCGAGGCGCGCCCGCGGGCGTCGACCTCCACCTTGCGCACGTGGCAGTTGGGGCGCACTTCGCACCGCCCGCTCCCCTCGGCCAGCGGAATCATCGATGCGAGCGTCGAGCTCTTGGCGCCGAACTCGCACCCGTACCCCTGGCAGAAGCCGCAGTTCTGGCACGCCATGCGCCCGTTGTGCGGGCGCGAGAGGATCGCCATCGGCGCCGGAAAGGGGTGCCATCCCAGCTTCCGGGCCCCCCGCTCGAAGAGGATCCCCGACGACTTCACCGGGAGGGGAGGGACCGGATACGGGCGCGACCGCCTCGGCTCCCCCCACGCCCCCGCCTCGCCCGACACCCCGACATCCCAGTCGACCTTGGTGTAGTAGGGCTCCAGCTCGTCGTAGGTGATGGGCCAGTCCTGGAGGTCGGCGCCCGGGATCGCGCCCAGGGTGCTGCGCTCGTTGAAGTCGGTGGGGCGAAAGCGCCAGAAGTTGGCGGTGAAGTGCACGCTGCTCCCACCGACCAGGCTCGCGCTCCAGATGCCGCCGGGGCGCGGCTTGGCCACTTCGCCGGCGCGCTGCCGCCAGGTGACCGGCGTCTTGCTGGCGAGCTCGTTCCGGAAGAAGTACTTGAACTCGTCATGCTCGAACTGCGCCGGCTCGAGGCGCGGCCCCTTCTCCAGCACGACGACGGCGAACCCCGCCACCGACAGCTCCTTCGCGATGATTCCGCCAGCTGCACCGGAACCCACGACCACGAAATCCACGGGCGACGCGAGTGCGTAGCGCACGCCACGGCGTTGCTGCATGGCCTATCGCCCTCCCGCTGCTTCCGCGTCGTAGTGGCCGAACGGGGGGGCATACGTGGGCTGGTGGTCGAAGCCGAGGAGCTTCCACCCCACGGCATCGCGGTTCCCCCCATACCTGGGGTCGGCGAACATCCCCACCATCGTCGCGAAGCGCATCCCCTGGAAGAAGTCGCCCTTCTCCATCTCGACGAGGATCGCGTCCTGGTCGGCGGGGGCGAGCCCGGCGAACGACGTCGCCCCGGGATTGCGCCTGGCGGCTCGGCGGCGCAGCTCGGCGATGCCCCGCTTCACGTCGGGGAGCTGCGCCTTGTCGAACGTCGCCAGCGCCTGGTCGATGAAGTAGATGACCCCCGCCTCGCGCGCCCCCGGCGTGTCGGTCGTCGGCATGATGCGCTCGGCGACGGCGGCGAGCTCGGCGGCCTCCGCCGGCGTCAGGACCCGGAACGGGGGGGCCGGGCGCTGCGCCATCGCCCACGCCGCGTGCGCCAGCGCCGGACGCACCCGTCCCCAGTCGGCGAGCAGCCACGTCGCGCCCGCGAGCGTGCTTGTGGCGAGGAAGGACCTGCGGCTCGTCGGCATCCGTGGAGGCGTGGGAGTGGCACTGTGCTGCTCTTGGCAGCTGGCGGAACGGGACAAACTGCCCCGCCACCACGTTCTGTCAATACGCGCGTGGCGCGCGTCGCATCGGCGCGCCCATTCGCGGCGCGCCCGCTCACCCCCCCGCGATCGCCCCCACGATCATGAACGGCTCCCGCCCCTCGGCCACCGCCGCCGGGAGCGGCGCGTCCGGCGAATCGTGCGAGAGATCGGCGCCGCACGCGAAGAAACGGAGGAAGGGGCGGCGGCGCTGCGTGCCATGGTCGCGCACCGTCCCGCGCAGCACGGGATACCGCGCCTCCAGCGCATCCAGCACCGCGCGCTGGGTCACCTCCCCCTTCACGTCCAGCGCCACCTCCGCGCCAACCCTGGCCAGCGTCTGCAGGTGGAAGGGAATGATCACCTGGATCATGACAGCGTCTGCACCTCCACCGAGAGCACCGACGGGAGGTCGCGCACGATCGCGGTCCAATGGTCGCCGCCATCGGGCGACATGTACACCTGCCCCCCGGTCGTCCCGAAGTAGATCCCGCACTCGTCGAGCGTGTCCTTCGACATCGCGTCGCGCAGGACGTTCACGTAGCAGTGCTCCTGCGGGAGCCCATTGCCGAGCGCCTCCCACTCCGTCCCCCCGCTCCGGCTGCGGTATACCCGCAGTCTTGCATCTGGCGGGTAGTGCTCCGAGTCGCTCTTGATGGGGACGACGTAGACCGTCTCCGGGTCGTGCGCGTGCACCTCGATGGGAAACCCGAAATCGCTCGGCAGGTTCCCGCTGACGAGCTGCCACGACTCGGCGGCGTCGTCGGTCCGCATCACGTTCCAGTGCAGCTGCATGTAGAGGCGCTCCGGGCGTGCGGCCGGCATCGCCAGGCGGTGGACGCAGAACCCCACCTCGACGTTCGGGTCGGGGAGGTACTTCGACTGGAGGCCGCGGTTCACCGGCTTCCAGCTGGCCCCGCCATCATCCGACCGGAACGCGCCCGCCGCCGAGATGGCGACGTAGAGTCGCTGCGGATTGCCGGGGTCGATGAGGATCGTGTGCAACCCCATCCCGCCGGCCCCGGGCTGCCAACGATCCCCCGTGGCGTGGCGACGGAGCCCCGGCAGCTCGTGCCAGCTCTTCCCGCCGTCGGTGGTACGGAAGAGCGCCGCGTCCTCGACGCCGGCATACGCGGTGTCGGGATCGTGCAGCGACGGCTCGATGTGCCAGACGCGCTTGAACTCCCACGGGTGCGGCGTCCCGTCGTACCACTGGTGCGTCCCCGTCGTCCCGTCGTAGGCGAACTCGTTCCCCACCGCCTCCCAGGTCTTGCCGCCGTCGTCGGAGCGCTGCAGCACCTGCCCGAACCACCCGCTGGTCTGGGACGCATAGATGCGGTCGGGATTGGCCGGTGAGCCCTTCATGTGGTAGATCTCCCACCCGCCGAAGTGGGGACCGCTCACCGTCCACGTGTCGCGCCTTCCATCCGCTTCGAGGATGAAGGCGCCCTTCCTCGTTCCGACCAGCACGCGCACACCGCTCATCTCGCCCTCCCTGGCAGGACCGCCTGGGGCCCGCCGGTGAATCCGGCGGGTCGACCGGCCCGCGGGTTGGACTCCGGCGGGCGGGCGAAATCATCGGGGGCGCGGCACGCGGCGTCAATGTCGCACGGCACGCCGGGCGCGGCGGCAAGCGGACTCGGCCACGTTCGCCACCGACGACCCTGCTAACGCGCGATCACCGCTTGCGCACCAGGACGCGCCAGGTCTCGGGTCCCTCCTCGAGGTAGTCGAAGGTGAAGGCGTCGTCGCCGCGCGTTGCGCGCAGCGTGTAGTACATGCACTTGGGGTCGTGGTCCACGGTCAATTCGAGGACCCCGCCGTCCACGAGCCCTTCGTATGCCCCCATGATGCACTCGAACCGATCCTTCGGCTCGACGGGGCGGACGTCGAGGCGATGCGTCTCGCTCATGCTGCGTCTCCTGCCACTGGTGGTGAGTCGAGTGAGACCAGTGACGGGTCCGAGGCGTGGCTCCCGCACCCCCACCCTCCGCGCCGCCCGAGCCACGTGGCCCACGCCACATGGAAGCGCGTGGAGCTGGGGGCGAGGATCACCGCACCCCCGAATCCCGACAGCGCCAGCCGCGCCATCAGCTCCCCCACGCCGCGCCCCTCGTGCATTACGCTCTCGGGCCCCCCGCCCAGCAGGCGCACATGGGTGAGCGCCGCGCTGCAGTGGGCGAGCAGCTGCGACGCCGTCGCCCCCAGCGGGCCCTGCGCCGGATCGGCGTCCCACGCGACGCTCAGGCCGCGGTGCGCGACCACGACGGCGTCGGCCGCAGCCGTCGAGCCACGCACCACCACCGCGACCGCTGCCCCCGACTCTCGCAGGCGCACCGCCCGGGCCAGCCGCTCCTCGAGGTCGGTCGACGCATCCACCAGGAGCGGGCTCCCCAGCTCGCGCGACAGCCCCACGAGGGCTTCCTCGTCGTCGCGGCCCGTGTCGCGATATCCGGCGATGGCCACGCGCGCGGCCTCCGCCAGCTGTACCGCCTCCCGCGCGGCGCCATGACGCGCCGCGAGCACCCCCGAGACCCCGTGCGCATCGCCGGCACGCAGCTCGAGGGCGGCGAGCCCGTGGCGCAGCGCGCCCGAGATCAGCGCCTCGAGCGGGGCATCCGGGGCGGCCGCCGACGACAGCCCGCTCCGCATCACGCCGGCACCCGGGAAATCTCCACCCGCCACACGGCGGGCCCCTGCTCCAGGTAGTTCCAGCCGAACTGCCCCGGGTGCTCGTACTCGAACTGGTAGCGCAGCGGGCGCGGGTCGTGGTCGTTCAGGAGGATGAACGACTCGCCGGGCTTGAGCGAGGCGAACGTCTGGAAGATCGTCGGGTGCTTCTCGCGCGGGGGGATGACGCGGACATCGAGGGTACGGGACTCGGACATGATCGGGAATTCCTAGGCTGAAAGGGAAGTTGCAACTGCCGGAGACGCCCGGCGGATGAACACGTGCACGCGATCGGGCGCCACCTCGCGCACCTCGTGCGTGCACCCCTGCTCCGCGAGCTTCGGGAGCAGGAACTGGGGGACGCGGACGTTGACCTGCACCAACACCCCGCCCTCCGGGAGCGTCGCGACGGCGTTCAGGGTGTGGGACAACGGCTCGGGAGGCTCCATCCCGCGCACGTCGAGCACCGGCACCTCGGGGTAGAACCAGACGCGCCAATCGTCGTCGGCGAGCCGCTCGGTGTGATGGGCGAGGCCCTGCTTCTCCATCACCTTGTACAGCGGCGCCGGCTCGAAGATGGCGCGCACCACGAGCGCGCCCCCGTCGGGAACCTCGCGCCGCGCCGCCATGATGCGGGCGAAGGGCTCGCGCCCCGCGCGCAGGTCCTCGCGCACGTCGGCTTCCACCACCTTCGCCGCGTCCACCACCTGCAACGCGAGCGGGAACGACTCCTCCAGCGGACTTACCATGTGCCCTCCTTGATCATCCCGGGGTGCCACGCAGGGTCCCAGGTCAGGATCGGTTCGACGTGCGTGATGCCAGGGACGTACGACACGGCCTGCACGATGCCGTTGGTGATGTGCCGCTCCATCGGGCACCCGCGCGTGGTGAGCGTGAAGGTGACCCTGGCCGTCCCCTCCACCACCTCCACCTCGTACACGAGCCCCACGGTCACGATGTCGAGACCGATCTCGGGGTCGATCACCGTGCGCAGCGCATCGCGCACGACCGCTTCTGTCGGCGCCGGGGACGGCGCACTCATGGACGCACTCATGGCCTCCTCCTCGCGATGGCGATCATCTGGAACGCTTCGATGGCGACCCCTCCCGCCAGCAGCACCCCCCCCGACCGCACGCCGATGGCGCTCCCGCCTGCCACCGAGGCGATGAGCGTGGCCACGCCGGCCACGAGGAGCCCCACCGCCCCGTTCGCCACGGGTTGCGAGTACAGGTCGCCCACGCGCGGGAGCGGCCGCGTCCCGGCCAGCGGCCCGAAGTGCCGGTTCCACACCAGGAACGGGACGATCTTGTAGTAGTGCGCGGCGACGAACAGCGCGCACGCCAGCACGATCACCATCACGTAGGCGGTGCTCACGTTCGGCGACACCCGGGCCGTGAGCACCAGGCCCCCGAGCGGGAGGGCGACCGCCAGCAGGGCGAGGGCCACTGCCGCCAGCCGCAATCCGGGGTCCAGGGCCGGGCGGTGCCGCTTCCGATAGAACTCGCGCGCCTGGAGCAGGTAGGCCACCACGCCGGCCGCCAGGCAGAGCGCCGGCACCTCGCGCCCGAGCACCGGGACGTGGTGCAGGAACGACAGCATCGCCGCCCCGCTCGCCAGCAGCGCCACCGCCCAGCGGGCGAAGTGCTCGCGGCCCCCGTGGCTCAGGAGGAACATGGGCAGCAGGCGCTGCGACACGCCCACCATCACCATCAGGACCCATCCGGCGAGGGCGATGTGCAGGTGCGTCCCCAGCGCCAGCGGACGCACGCCGCCCAGGAAGCCGGTGCGCAGGTTGACGCCGAGCGCCGATCCCAGCACCAGCGTGACCGCGAGGAACGCGGCCGCGCACGCGATCGCCCACCAGGTCACGTCCCGGCGCTGCGCCCGGCGCAGCGTCACGCCCAGGTTGGCGAGGAACAGGACGATCCCGGTCCCCAGCACGGTGATGCCCGACAGCAGCAGCGCCCCGCGCCCGAGCACGACGCCGGGGACGAACACCGCGACGCCCGTCACGTGCAACGCGAACGAGAGGTGCGCCACGCGCTCCGAGGCGATCGGCTGCCCCAGCGCGACGGGGAGGAACTGGTACAGCGCCCCCATGATGGAGGTCGTGAGCCAGCCGAGCGTGAAGAGGTGCGCCACCCCGACCACGTGGGGCGAGGGATACGCCCCCAGCGCCAGCGCGGGCGCCACCCACACGACGCCGCCCGCCCCCACCAGCAGGAACGACATCGCGGCGATGAAGTGCTCGCCGGGGAGCCGAAGCGGCGGTGCGCTCACCCGCACCCTCCCGCTGCGGCGGCGCCGACCGCGCTCCCGTCCAGCTGCAACACCTCGCGCACCGTGGCGGCGATCGCCCGCATCGCCACCGCCAGCTCCGAGCGCGGCGCCCGGAGCATCGACGGCACGCCACCATCGCCGTCCGAGACGACCTCCTCCTCGAAGGGGAGTTGTCCCAGCAGCGACACGTTCGACGTGCGCCCGAGTGCTTCGCCGCCACCACGCCCGAACGGGTGCGAGCGCCTGCCGCACGCGCACGTGGCGTGGCTCATGTTCTCGACCACGCCGATCAGCGGGACCTCCAGCGTCCGGAACATCTCGATGGCCTTCGCCGCCTCGAGCGAGGCCAGGCGCTGCGGGGTGGTCACGACGACGGCGCCATCCACGACCACCGACTGGGCCAGCGACAGCGGCACGTCGCCGGTCCCCGGCGGGAGGTCCACGACGAGGACGTCCAGGTCCGGCCAGGCGACCCCGCGCGAGAACTGCGTCACCGCCTTCCCGACCATCGGCCCCCGCCACACCGCCGGCGACTCGGCGCCGAGGAAGAAGCCGAACGAGACCACCGAGAGTCCGTGCGCCTCGAGCGGGACGATCTGCTTGTCGTCGGTCATCCGCGCGCGGGCCGCGCCGTCCTCGAGCCCCAGCAGCACCGGGACCGAGGGACCGTAGATGTCGGCGTCGAGGAGCCCGACCTTGAGCCCCGACTCCTGCAGCGCCAGCGCCAGGTTCACCGCGACGGTGCTTTTCCCCACCCCTCCCTTCCCCGCCCCCACGGCCACGATGCGCCGCGCCCCCGGCAGCCGCCCCTGGCGCGCCCACGGGTCGCGCTCCACCGGCTTGCGCTCGGGGGTGAGCAACTGGATCTCCGTCCGTACCGCACCCGCCTGCGCGAGTCGCGCCGTGATGGCGTCGCGCAGCAGCCCGGGAACGTCCTCGCGCTCGGTCGACAAGGTCAGCGACACGTGCACGCGATCGTTGTGCACCGCGATGCTGCGCACCAACCCGAGCTTGACGATGTCGCTGCGAAGCCCCGGGTACGGGACATCCGCCAGCGCCTCACGCACCAATGCCTCGGTCAGCATCATCCCTCCGTGGGTTCGTACGAGCAGCTGGCGTCGCCCTCGGGGATGTAGCTCACGCGGGTGAGGGTCTCGTCCAGCAGCTCCGTCAGGAAGCCGATCTCGGCACGACAGGGGATGTTCGTCGCGTCGACCAGGTCGCGCAGCGGGCAGTGACACAGGCGCAGCCGCGGCGTGTGGTCCCGCTCCTCGATGACCAGCATGAACCCCAACTCGGAAAAGATCTGCGCCACCTCCTCGAGCCGCGCGCGCCCCTCGAGGTGCGCCACGCGCGACGCCGCCTCGGCGCGTCGCCGGTCGATGTACTCGGTGAAGAAGTCGCGCAGGAGCCGCTCGTGCCTGTGCTTCACCAGGTAGGCCCCCAGCTCGCGCAGGATCTCCCCCTCGCGCCGGGGAAAGAGCGCCTCGGCCGATTCGGTCAGCGCGTACACGATCTCCGGGCGCCCGGGGCCGCTGCGCACCGCCCCCTCGCGCCGCACCAGCTCGCGCGCGACCAGCGTCTTGAGGTGGTCGCGAATCGTCTCGATGTTGAGCCCGAGCTCCTCTGCCAGCTGCGGGACGCTGGCGCGCCCGCGGCGCTTGAGGGCATCGAGGAGGCCACGATGGCTGGGGGTCATGCGTGTCGGCTGCATCGCGCCTCCCTCATTCGAGGACCCGCCGCTTGATGTGATCCGCCCCCTGCTCGCCGGGACGCAGGGTGTACCAGATGCCTAACGCAAAGACGACGACGACCAGGACCACCGCCCCCCCCACCACCAGCGCGGGGACGACCCCGCCGGACGGGGCGGTCGCGTGGTGTGCGGCGCCGTCCCACCCACCGCGCGGCGCCCAGTTGCGCACGAGGTAGAAGAGCGACCACGCCACGACGAGCAGCAGCAGGACCCACGTCGCGGTCGGGATCGGGGCCGGCGTCTCGGCCCGTGCCGGCTCCCAGTGTTCCTCGTAGCCGGCGCCATAGGCGTTGACCAGGAGCGCCAGCCGCCCGTCCACCACGTCGCCCTCGCGGACGCCGTCGATGGCAATCCCCGGCCCGTTGCGCACCGTGAACGAGACCGAGCGCACGCCGCGCCGCCCCGAGCCGTCGCGCGCGACGAAGCGCAGCGTGTGGACGCCGTCCTCCAGCTGCGTCGTGTCCAGCTCGAAGCGCGCGGGGGGGACGTGCATGGCGAACGGCTCGCTCCCGCCGTCGAGGTAGACCTCGACCAGCGAATGCTCCGGGTGGCGCTCACTTGACACGATGGTCTCCCTTGGCGCGGATGGCAGCGACATCGGCCGCGGTCACCAGCGGCGCGCGGTTCCCCCAGCTGCTGCGTTCATGGTTGATGACGGCGGCAATGTCGTCGTCGGAAAGCGTGGCCCCCCAGGCCGGCATCGGGCTCGAGTAGCGCACCCCGCCGATCTCGCTCCCGCTGGCGCCGAAGAGGACGATCTCGATGTGGCGCGTCTGGTCCTCCGCCGTCACCACCGGGTCGCCCGCCAGCGGCGGGAAGGTCCCCGGGAGCCCGGTCCCCGCCGCCTGGTGACACGCCGAGCAGTTCGCCGAATAGACCTGCGCCCCTCGGGCCGCCCAGTCCGCGTTGCCGCTGGCGGTGGGGGAGGCGGCGGCGCCACCCGACGGCGGAGCGGCCGGCGTCCCGGCGGCGGGGCGCGCTGCACCTGGCAGCGGGGCGCTCTGCAACGAGAGCAGATACGCCACCAGCGCCCGCGCCTCCTCCCGCGGCACCACGACCCCGTGCCTCGGTCCGTGCGGCGCCGGGACCGCGATCGCCGAGTCGCCGGCGCTGGCGCTGTCACGCACCTCGAACAGCCAGGGGAACGACGGCATGATGGAGGCGGGGACCACGGCGCGCGGCTGGTACAGGTGGAGGTAATGCCAGACCGCACTCGGCTGCCGCGCCGCGATGTTGGTGAGGTCCGGCCCGGTGCGCTCCGTCCCGAGGACGCGCGGCGTGGGACGGAACGCCCCCGCGGGGGCGAGGTACGCATAGTCGCCCGCCACCGAGGCGCGGCCGTAGCGCGTCGTGTCTTGCGTCAGCGCCCGCACCTGCTGCGTGTGGCAGTAGGCGCACCCCTCCGACAGGTACACCTGGAGCCCACGCTGCTCGAGCGCGGTCAGCGGGCGCGACCCCGGCGTGGGCGACGCCGCGCGCTGGAGCCAGGCGGCGGGAGCGACGGCGACGACGACACTCAGCGCGATGAAGCCGCCGATCACCGTCCCGAACAGGAGGCGGTGGTTCTCGTGGAAGTCGAGCCTCATGCGACGCTGGCCTCCGCGGCGCGGCGGGGCCCCGCCAGTTGCACTTCACGGGCAGCGGCCGGACGCATCTGCCACAGGTTCCAGGCAAAGACGAAGTGCGACGCCAGCATCAGCGTCCCCCCCACGGCGCGCCCGAGCCAGAAGGGGGCCATGAGCGTGACCGACTCGATGAAGGGGGCCCCCGACATCCAGCTCAACCCCCGCAGCGTCCCGCCGATCGACAGCGCGCCGACATACACGGCGAGCCCGACGATCGACAGCCAGAAGTGGAGCCCGATGGCGCCGTGCGACGGCTCGCGCCCGCTCAGGCGCGGGACGAGGGCATAGACGCCCCCCCAGATGACGAAGGCGACGAAGCCGTACATCGTGAAGTGGGCGTGCCCGACCGTGAAGTCGGTGAAGTGCCACATCTCGTTGAGCGAGCGCAGCGCCTCGAACGTCCCCTGCATCGAGCCGGCGAAGTAGAGCAGGACGCCGACGAAGATGAAGGGGAGCGAGTAGCTGCGGCCGATGGGGCGGGTGCTCCCGCGGATGGTCAGGAGGAAGTTCCCCGTCCCCGCCACCACCGGGACGAGCATCCCGACGCTGAAGATGATGGCCACCGTCTGCAGCAACCACGGCACGGGGCTGAAGACGAAGTGGTGCCCGCCGATCATCGTGTAGAACAGGAGCTGGGTCCAGAAGGCCAGCACGCCGAGCGAGTACGAGTAGATCGGCTTGTTGAGGAGCTTGGGGATGAAGTAGTAGGCGAGCCCCAGCGACATGGGGGTGAACCACATCCCCACCCCCTGGTGCATGTAGTAGCCCTGCACCACGGTGTCGGCCAGCCCGCTCTGGATCCAGGGGACGTAGGCGATGGTCGCCAGGACGATG
The DNA here is from genome assembly GCA_001724275.1 of Gemmatimonadetes bacterium SCN 70-22. NCBI lineage: Bacteria > Pseudomonadati > Gemmatimonadota > Gemmatimonadetes bacterium SCN 70-22. Next base: position 17,150 of record MEDZ01000009.1, on the reverse strand, counting down.
GTCCAGAGGAGCGCCGCGAGGATGTACCAGTTGGAGATGTAGATCTCCTGCGTGGCGCGCTGGGCGATGGTGCGGTAGAGCGTGATGGCCAGCAGCACGAGCGCCGCGGCGAAGAGCGACATGACCGGCCAGGTGAACTCGCGGAACTCGCCCGAACCGTTGGTGACGCCCAGCAGCAGCTGCAACGCGCCGGCCACCACCGAGGCGTTGATGAGGGCCAGGGCGACCCAGGCCAGCTTGTAGCTGGCGAGCGCGGTGCGGCAGGTGCGCGGCACCACCCAGAGCGCGAGCCCGAGCATCCCCGGCGAGGCAAAACCCCAGAAGACGATGTTCACGTGCACGGGGCGGAGACGTCCGAACGAGAGCGCCGGCGCCACCCCCAGGTCGGGCCAGATGAACTTGAGCGACAGGTACGACCCGACCAGCGTCCCCACCAGGAGCCATACGGCAGAGGTCGCCAGGTAGGCGTACACGAGACGGGTGAGCCGCGCGTCGGTGTCGAAACGCTCCTCCACGCGACTCTTCGCCACGGTAAGGGGACGCGCGACGGGGGCGGGGGTTGCCAGCGTTGCCACTTGCAGCTTCTCGAACGATGGGAGCCTGGAGCCGCGGGCGGGACGGTCCCGCTGCGGCGCGCGAAGGATGATTCGAGGGCGTTGAATTGTCAAGGCAAGTGCCTTGACAATCCCTCGCCCGCACCCTCTACCATGTGCCCGTACCGGCTCCCAAGCTTCGGGGAGTCGCAGGGGTTACGCCGCGACTCCTGGTCGCGACCCCCGGTCGCCCCTACGCCGCCCCCATATCGTCCCGCTCCCGCATGCCACCCCGTCGCCTCCCCACGCTCCTGCTTGCCGCACTCGCCCTCCCGGGATCCATCGCATCGGCACAGAGTCGCCCGCCGCTGAGCGACGCGGCGCGCCGCTACGTCAGTGTCGACGCCCCCGTCGTCGCCCTCACCCACGTCCGTCTCATCGATGGGACGGGTGCCGCCCCCCGCGACGACCAGACGGTCATCATCGACGGGACGCGCATCACGGCCGTGGGGCCGACCGCGAGCACGGCGATCCCGGCCGCCGCGCGCACGATCGACCTCACCGGGCACACGGTCATCCCCGGGCTGGTAGGGTTGCACGAGCACACCTACTTCGGCGGTGTCAAGCGCATCACGCAGATGAGCACCTCGGCGCCGCTCCTGTATCTCGCCTTTGGGGTCACGACGGCGATGACGGCGGGGAGCATGCTCCCGTACCAGGAGCTGAACATGGCGCGCGCGGTCAACGAGGGGCGCATCCCCGGCCCCCGCTTCCTCATCACCGGCCCCTACCTCGACGGCGCAGCCTCCACCAGCGCCAACGCCAAGGCGCTGGCGACGCCTGACGAGGCAACGCGATCGCTCGCCTTCTGGCACGCCGAGGGGGTGCGTTGGGTGAAGGTGCAGGGGCGCATCTCGCGCGCCATGCTGGGGCACGTGATCCGCGAGGCGCACGCGCGCGGGATGAAGGTGACGGGGCACCTCTGCTCGGTGACCTTCGCCGAGGCGGCCGCGCTGGGGATCGACGCGCTGCAGCACGGTTTCATCACGGCCAGCGACTACGTCCCCGGCAAGCAGCCCGACACGTGCCCGCCCGAGAACATGCACGTCCAGACGGACGTGGACGTGGGGAGCGCCCAGGTTCAGGCGTCGATCAAGGCACTGGCGCAGACGAAGTCGGCCGTCGTCTCGACCTTGGCGGTGTACGAGACGTTCTCGCCCCAGCGCTTCCGGCTCGACACGGCGGCGATGGCGATGCTCGACCCGGAGGTGCGGCGCGAGGTGGAGCGGAATCATGCCAGCCTCGCCGAAGGAGGGCTGGTCGTGACCCCCGGGCTCCTGGCGAAGATGATGCGCTGGGAGCGCGACTTCGTTGCGGCTGGCGGCCTCCTCGGTGCCGGCTCCGACCCGTGGGGGACGGGGTTCCTCCCGGGGTTCGGGAACATCCGCAACTATGAAATGCTTCGCGAGGCCGGCTTCTCCCCCGAGCAGGCGATCCAGGTCCTGACGTACAACGGGGCGCGGATCCTGGGGATGGAGCAGGACATCGGCGCGGTGGCCCCTGGGCGCCAGGCCGACCTGGTGGTGGTGAAGGGCGATCCGGCGACCGACGCGAAGGATCTCTACAACGTGACGACGGTCTTCCGCGCAGGCCTGGGGTACGATTCCGCCAAACTGCGGGCGGCAGCGCACGCGCTGGTGGGGGTGCGATAGGCAACGCGCGCCCACGCACCCTCCCCAGGCGGCCCTATCGCGCCGCCACGCGGTCGATCGCCGCCGCCAGCTCGGTGTAGGCCTCCTCCGCGTTCTGGCGGAACGGCTTGGCCTCGTAGGCCACGCGCCCGTCTGGTCCAACCACGAAAAGCAGCCGCTTGGCGAACTTGAGCCCACCGGGGGTGAGGGCGCCGTACGCCTTCCCCAGCGAGCCATCGGCGTCGCTCACGAGCGCGAACGGGAAGCCCGCCTCCCGCGCCCAATCGAGCAGGGCGCCCTCGGAATCGGTGCTCACGGCGAGCAGGACCACGTTCTTTCCCCCGTGGAACAGCGCCGCGTACCGGTCGCGATAGGCCGTCAGCTGCGTGGTGCACCCCGGGGTGCGCGCCTTGGGAAAGAAGGCGATGACGACGGTCTTCCCCCGCAACCCGGAAAGCGTGATCGGCGCAGGCATGGGGCCTTCGCGGGTGATCGCGCGCACGGTGAAGTCGGGCGCGGTGGAGCCGACCGTCGGGGCGGGGCGTGCGTTCCCAGCGCCGACGCATCCGGCCAGCGCGATCGAGGCCACGAGGGCGGCGGCGCGGGTGGTCCGAGCGAGATGGCCGGGGAGGGCGACGAGGCCGGTGAATCGAACGGTGGACATCGACGTGGGGGTGGAACCAACTGTGATGGAGGGGGCGACAAAGCTCGAGCCGTCGCCGGAGCGAGGGAGCACTCCCCCTCAACGCTGCGGCCGTCCGAACGGTTCGCCCCGCCCCTCCTCTGCACCGGCACCGCGTGTGGCGTGGGGTCGCTCCCCGCCTGTAGCTTCCGGGGGCTTCCGCGCGACCATTCGACCGACTTCCGAGGCTGAACAGACGATGCGCCCGCTCCACCCCTCACGCATGCTCTTCGCCCTCGCCGTTCCAGCGGTGCTGGCGGCACAGGCACCGGCTCCCAAGCCGTACCAGTTCACCATCGAGGACTACGCGCGCGCCGAGCGATTCCTGGCGCCGACCGCCAATCCGCTGGTGAGCGGAGCAGCCGGGCGCCCGACGTGGCTGGCCGACGGCCGCTTCTGGTACCGGGCCTCGACCTCCAGCGGGAGCGCCTTCTACATCGTGAACCCGGCGCGCCGCACCCGCACCGCCGCGTTCGACCAGCAGCGGCTGGCGGCCGGGCTCGGCGCGGCGACGGGGAGCACCATCGAGGGGGACCGGCTTCCGTTCAGTTCGTTCGAGCTTGCGGCTGACGGCAAGGCGGTGACGGTGACGGTGCGCAACGTCCCGTACACCTGCGACCTCGCCCAGTACGCCTGCACGCGCGGAACGCCGCCCCCGCAGGCGCCGGCCAACTCCAGCACCTCCCCCGACGGGAAGTGGGCGGCGTTCATCCGGGACGACAACCTCTGGGTCAGGGAGCTGGCCAGCGGGACCGAGACGCAGCTCACCACCGACGGGGTCAAGGACTTCGGCTACGCCACGAACAACGCCGGGTGGGTACACGGCGACAATCCCATCGTCACCTGGTCGCCCGACTCGCGGCAGATCGCGACGTTCCAGCACGACGGGCGCGGGGTGCGCGACATGTACCTCGTCAGCACCAACGTGGGGAGCCCGACGCTCCAGGCGTGGAAGTACCCGCTCCCCGGCGACAGCATCGTCTTCCGCATCTCTCGGGTGATCATCAACGCCGGCGCCGACGGCAAGCCGCGCGTGGTGCGCCTGCAGATGCCCCCCGATGCGCATCGCTCGACCGTCTCCGACCACATTGCCTGCGGTTCGGAAATCTGCGACACCCAGTGGTATCCCGACGGCTCGCACCTGGCCTTCATCTCGAGCTCGCGCGACCACAAGCACGCCTGGTTGCGGGTGGCCAACGCCGGCACGGGCGAGGTGCGCGAGGTCCTGCACGAGCAGAGCGCCACGCAGCTGGGCGACGCCTCGCTCCCGGAGAACCTCTGGCGAGTCCTCCCCGCGACCAACGAGCTGATCTGGTGGTCGCAGCGCGACAACTGGATCCACCTGTACCTCTACGACCTCACGACCGGGACGCTCAAGAACCGCATCACGACCGGCGAGGGGAACGTCTCCGAGGTCGTCCGCATCGACGAGAAGGCACGGCAGGTCTGGTTCACCGCCAACGGGAAGGAGCCGGGGCGCGACCCGTACTTCCAGCACCTCTACCGCATCGGCTTCGACGGCAAGGGACAGGTCCTCCTGACTCCCGAGGCGGCGAACCACACGGTGAATGTTTCACCTGACGGGAAGTACATCGTCGACACGTACTCCACCCCCGACACGCCGCCGGTCACCGTCCTCCGCGACCGCAACGGGAAGGCGTTGCAGGTGCTCGAGCGCGCCGACGTCTCGCGCCTCGTCGCCTCCGGGTGGCGCGCGCCGGTTCCGGTGCGGATGAAGGCACGCGACGGCGCCACCGACATCTACGGGTTGATGTACCTCCCGTCGAAGCTCGACTCGGCGAAGAAGTACCCGATCATCAACCACATCTATCCCGGGCCGCAATCCGGGAGCGTGGGACCGCGCTCGTTCATCCCGGCGCGCGGTGACAACCAGGCACTCGCCGAGCTGGGGTTCGTGGTGGTGGAGATCGACGGGATGGGGACGCCCGGACGCTCGAAGGCGTTACACGACTATTACTACGGACGGATGGGCGACAACACGCTCCCCGACCAGATCGCGGGGATGAAGGAGCTGGCCCAGCGCTACCGGTTCATCGACATCGACAACGTGGGCATCTGGGGACACTCGGGGGGCGGCTTCGCGACCGCGGCGGCGATGTTCCGCCATCCGGACTTCTTCAAGGTCGGGATCTCGGAGTCGGGCAATCACGACAACCGCAACTACGAGGACGACTGGGGCGAGCGGTACCAGGGGCTCCTGGTGCGCAGCAACGGCAGCGACAACTACGCCGACGAAGCCAACCAGACCCACGCCAGGAACCTCAAGGGGAAGCTCTTCCTGATCCACGGGATGATGGACGACAACGTCCCCCCCTACAACACGCAGCTGGTGGCCGACGCGCTCATGAAGGCGGGGAAGGACTTCGACCAGATCATGCTCCCGCACGCGCGCCACGGCTTCGGCGCCGACGCGCCGTACATCATGCGCCGCCGGTGGGATTACTTCATCACCAACCTGCAGGGGAACCTCCCGCCGAAGGAGTACCAGATCGGGAAGCCGCGCGTGGTCCCCTGACGGTGCGCGCCCCGCGGCGTCGGGGCGCGCGACGCGCGGGCACCCGCCGCTCGGCACGCGGCGCCTGCCAACCGCATGAAGCAAGCGAGGGGCTCCCGCCACGGCCGGGGGCCCCTCGCGCCTAACGACTGTCGATCCGCACCCCCAGCGACGCGTGCCGCCGCGTGAAGAGCCCCTCGTGGCGCGACACGTCAGCGGCATAGGTCAGTGAGAGATGCGGTGACACCGGGAGCACCCCCCACACCCCGACGGCACGCACGGGGGCCACGAGGGGGCCGGCCGCCGAGAGCGTCTCCACCTCGCGCCCGGCCGACGCCATCACGCTGAGCGACCCGCGTGTGGCGAGGTACCGCGTAACCCGGACGCGCTGCGTCGTCGCCACCGGGTGCCCCGCCATCCGCACCGGCGACACGCTGTACGACGCCATCTGGCTCCCCCAGTACTTCTCCAGCGACGCCGTGGCCCCCTGCACCGTGGCCGAGTCGTACGAGCGCGCCATCCCGCGCAGGTCGATCCCCCAACCGGCGGGGATCGCCAGGTGCACGAACGCCGCCCCGCCCTGCCGCGCCGCCACCCGGTGCGTCGCGCTCACCTCGCCCTCGGCGCCGACGGTGAGCCAGCGCGCCACGGCGGTCGACCAGTCCGCCACGAGGCGCCGGTCCTCCATCCCGAATCGCTCGAGCCGCTCGGCCGCGACACCGACGCCGGTGCGCGCCGAGTGGCGGTAGCGGAGCGCGATGGCCTGCTCCTGCCACGGGGCCGCGCCGTTGGTGAGGGCGTCGCGCCCGGCGCGCACCTCGAGACTGGTGAGGCGCGTCCCCGTCCCCTCCTGCGCGAGGGCGGGGGGTGCCGCCAGGAGCAACGCCGGCGGGAGCAACGCCGGCAGGAACAACGAGGCATGGCGCATGGCGAAGCGGAGTGGGGGCATGTCAGGTCAGGCGGCAGCCGGTGGGCGGCCCGGATGAGAGTCGGAGGTCGAAACGACGCCTGGCGTCACGGGGAGGGCGGCGGCGGAATGGGGCGATGGGACACGGGTGAATGCGGGGTGCGTGGCGGGCGCGCGGCCGGATCCCGCATGGGCGCTGGGCGCGGGGGCGGATGTCGCGGAGGCAGAGGTCGCGTGGTGAGTGGCCGAGACGGGAGCCGCCGCCGCCGCAAAGCCACGCCGTTCCATGCGCCCCCAGTCGGTCCGCCCGCGCAGGAACTTCCAGATCCCTCGCAGTCGCCAGACCACGGTGAGCTGCCGGTAGCCGAAGGATTCGAGGACCAGGTAGAGCAGGAGGCGGACGCGGTCGCCGAAGCGCGTGAAGCGGTTGAAGCTCCATTCCTCCAGCAGGAGCGAGTAGGCGCTGAGCACGGCCCCGATGCCGTAGGCCAGGAGGAAGAAGAGCGCGGCGAACGAGGCGTCGAGGAGGCCGGCCGCCATGCCTAACGTGAGCCCGACCCACCCCAGCAGCTCCAGCACCGGGGCCAGGAGCTCGACGAAGACGAAGTACGGGTAGCACCAGAGCCCCACCACGCCGTATCGCGGGTTGAGGAACATGGTCCGGTGGCGCCAGAGCACGTCGGTGAGCCCCCGGTGCCAGCGGTCGCGCTGGCGCCCCAGCACGCGCAGCGACTCGGGGCACTCGGTCCAGGCCACGGCATCGGGGACGAACAGGATGCGGTGCTTGCGCCCCGCTTCGTACGCCTGGCGGCGCAGCTTGAGGACGAGCTCCATGTCCTCGCCCACGGTGTCATGCGTGTAGCCGCCGACCGCGATCATGGCGTCGCGGCGGAAGAGGCCGAAGGCGCCGGAGATGATCAGGTTCCCGCCCAGGCGGTTCCACCCGAGCCGTCCGAAGATGAAGGCGCGGAAGTACTCGACCACCTGCACGCCGGCCACGAAGTTGCGTGGGGCGCAGGCGTCGGTCACCCGCCCGGCCGAGATCGCCGACCCGTTGGCGATGCGGATCGTGCCGCCAGCCGCAAGCACGTCATGGTGGCTCAGGAAGGGGCGCGCCAGGCGCTGCAGGGCGTCGGCGTCGACGATGGTGTCGGCGTCGATGACGCAGACCAGGTCGCCCGTGGCCAGGTTGAGCCCCGCGTTGAGGGCATCGGCCTTTCCCCCGTTCTCCTTGTCCACCACGAGCAGGTTGGGATGCGTGCGCGAGCGGTACAGCCCCCGCACCGCCCTGGTGTCGATGCGACGCCAGACGATGGAGTGGATGGGGACGAGCGCGAAGCGCTGCTTCAGTACGTCCAGCGTCCGGTCCGGCGACCCGTCGTTGACCACGACCAGCTCGAGGTTGGCATAGTGCAGCGCCAGGAGGGCGGTCACGCTCTCGGCGATCGTCGCTTCCTCGTTGTAGGCAGGGGCCAGGATGCTGATGGACGGGGTGACAGCCGAACCCAGGACGCGAGCACGACTCTCGCCGCGGATGCTGAGGATGTGGATCACCAGCTCCCACGTGGAGCAGGCAACCAGCGTCAGGTATGCCGCATTGATGCAGACGAAGTACAGGAGGATCGAGGCGTCGAGCCCCGCCAGGATGGGGGCAAGCGCGGTGGAGAGCGCGGCCATCATGCGGTGGCCCGCTGGCAGACGGCCTCGGGAAGGTCGAGCACCTGGCGCGCCATGTCGGCGGCAAACGGATTCTCCGAGCGCAGCGCGCGGCGAAGCGCCAGCAAGCCGACGCCGCCCAGGCGGCGCAGGGCAAGGGCGCTCTCGCGCCTGACGGGCCAGCTGGTGTCGCCCAGCAACCGCATCAGCGACGAGCTCGACATCCACGCCCCGAGGTCGCCCAGGGCGCGGGCGGCCGCGGCCCGCACCACCCAGGCGTCGTCGTCGAGGTGCCTGACGAGCGACTCCACCGCCTGGTCGCCCCCCAGCACTCCGAGCACCGCGGCGGCGCGCGCACGCACCTCCGCCGACGGGTGCTGCACGAGCTCGAGCGCAGGGTCGAGCAGCTCGGGGAGGGCCAACCCTCGCGCCACCACGAGGGCGTCGTGCAACCCGGGACAGTCGGGATCGGCCAGGAAGCGGCGCAGCGCCTGCGCCGACGGGCGCCCCAGGCGAAGGAGTGAATCCTGGACGGTGAAGCGACACAGCCGTTCGGGGTCGGCGAGGCTCGCGACGAGGTCCTCGATCACCGCCTCGTCCACCCGCCCCGCCGCCCAGACGAAGGCCTGGGCACGCACCACCGCGCTGCGGTCCCGCAGCAGGGGACGCATTGCGGCGCAGTCGTGGTCGAGCGCCGTGAGCACGCGCGCCCCCGCGAGGCGCCTCCACCACCACGGGCTCGCGCACATCCGCTCCGCGCGCCGGGCCACCCCGGTGCGCACGCCGAGGCTCGTCAGGCGCTCGCGTCCGCTTCCGGTGAGCGAGGCGCCGAATTCGTGCATCAACTCCTGCTGCACCGTCCACGGCAGGCGCGCGAAGCGCGCCACGTCGTGCGGATGCTCCATCCCCTGGGCAATGGCGCGGGCCAGCACCTCGCGCCCCGCGGCGCCCTGCGACTCATGCCGCTCGCGGCGCCAGCGCGCCAGCGCCGCACTCAGCGCCAGCGCCAGCATGAGCACGAGGGCGATCGTGAACTCGAGATACACGAGGTAGTACGACGCCAGGTAGAGGAGGGACTGCCTCATGCGCGCAGCGCCCTCCGGATGCGCTCGGTCAGGACCGCGACGCTGAACGGCTTGGCGACGTAGTCGAAGGCGCCGAGCTCGAACGCCTGCACCGTCTCGGCCTCGGTGGTCCGCGAGCTCAGCACGATGACGCGGGTGTGGCGCAGGACGTCCTGCTCCGCCAGGCTGCGAAGGAGGGCGAGGCCGTCGAGCTCGGGGAGGTTGACCTCGAGGAGGATCAGGCGCGCGCGCAGCGCCGGCTTCGCCCCGAGCAGGGCGTCGGCTGCCGCCTGTCCGCTGCGCATCCATTGCACCTGGTACTGCCGGCTCTCCAGCGCGTGCACCAGGAGCCGGGCCACCGCCGCATCGTCCTCGACGAGCAGGATGTCGGCGCGCCCGGTGGCGGGGCGGTTGGGGTCGCAGGCGACGCCGAGCGCCTCGTCGATACCCGCGTTCCCCGCCGCCATGAGCGCGGCGTCGGCGGCCTCGTGCAGCTCGCGCACGTCGGCGCCGTCCTCGGGATACGAGGCGATGCCCGCGCTGCAGGTCAGCGAGAACGCCTCACCGGGCGGTGCCGGGAAGCGCCGGGACCGGAGCGCCGCCATCACCTCGCGCACGCGCACTGCCGCGTTGGCGCCGTTCGAGTCGAAGAGCGCCACCACGAACTCGTTAGGCCCCCACTGCGAGATGACGTCCTCGGAGCGGAACGAGTGCCGCAGCACCTGGCTGAAGGCCAGCACGGCGGCGTCCATCGCTCCCTGCCCCGCCCGCTGCACCACGTCCGCGTGGCGGTCGAGGCGCAGGGTCACGAGCGTGACCTCGTGCCGGTGCCGGCGAGCCAGTTGAATGAAGCGCTCGATCTCGCGTTCGGCCTTCGGCCGTCCGGGGAGCCCGGTGAGCGCGTCGGCCTCCCCCTGCCGGCGCAGCTGGCGCGAGCGGTGCAGCCGGTTCTCCACCCGGGCAATGAGCTCCTCGCGCTGCAGCGGCTTCCGGACCACATCGTCTGCTCCGGCATGGTACGCCCCCTTCACCAGCGGCGCCTCGTCGGCCGAAGCCATGAAGATCACCGGGAGGTCGCGCCAGCGCGGATCGGCGCGCAGCGCCCGGCAGAGGTCGAGCCCCGTCACCTCGTTCAATTCGGCGCCGAGGACGACGAGATCGGGCGTGACCGACTCCAGCGTCTCCCAGAAGCCGGCGGGGGCGTCGAGAGCGTGGACCCGGTGCCCCGCCTGTTCCAGGACGAGCGTCACCGACTGCAGGGAGTACGGATCGATGTCCACCACGAGGAGCGAGGCGGTGGCGCCCTCGCGCCCCTGCATGGCCGCGAGGGCACGCTCGAGGATCGCCGACGGGGGGTGACCGGCCATGAGCGGACCGATGGCCCCGCTCCGGGCGATCGCAAGGCGGATGGCCATGTCATCGTCGACCGCGGTGACGAGGACGGGGCCCGTCGCACGACCGGCGAGGGAGCCAAGGAGCGACACCACGGCGTCGACCGAGGCGTCGCCCGCCTCGACCACGATCGCGTCCGGCGCCTCCTCGAAGACCGCGACGTGGCCCCCGTGCAGCGGGCGCACCATCACCTCGAGCCCGGCCGTCACTCCTTCGGTCACGAACTGGTCGCCGCGCCCATCGTCAGTCAGGACCAGGACGCGCCGCCCCCCATCCATATCGGCAGCAGCGCCGGCGGCGACCCTCGGGCGCTCCAGTTCACGCCGCAGCGCCGTGACCTGATCGGCGAGGCGGGCCGCCATGGGACGTCCCAGCGTGTAGCGCGCGGCGAACGATTGCTCCAGCGCACGCGCGAGGCGCGCCCCGCCGCGCAGCCCGAAGGTCCCCACCGATCCCGCCAGCGCATGCGCCTCCGCCTCCGCGCGCCCGCGCAGCTCCTCGTCGAGGGCGCCATCCATCAGCGCGAGGACGGCACCCTCGAGCACTTCCACGCGTTGCAGGTGGCGGTCGCGCAGGCGCGCCCACACCTCGGCGGCATGCTGCCCCCGCATCGCGGCATCGAGCGACGCGAAGGCGATCACGCGTCCCTCCTCGGCTCGAGGGCGGGGCCTACACCATCGCGCGCGTGCGGCCGCGGCCGACATGCATGTCGGTGTTTGGGCGAGGCGTGAATCGACGGTGGAGTTCGGCCTTCGACGTGTGGCATCCGGGCGCATGCCGATGCCACGCGCGCGCCGCCGCAGCACCGGAAGAGGTCCTCGCGCCGGGGATCGCCTCGGCGGACGAATCTTCCGCCTCCTGGTTAGCCCTCCCCAATGCGCTCAGGGGCAATGACTTGGGACCGGATGAGATCGTAACGGTGCCGAGAGAATGAACGGCAATAAATGCCGCCTGTGTCATTTCGTGATGTGTGGCCTCCCGTCCGCGCGGGTGAACGTCCCCACCTGCTCCAGGTCGACCGAGGCCACTCGCCCCTGGGGGTCGAGCTCGAAGCGCACGGTCGAAGCGTCCGACGCGAGCGCGCTCACCGCCGTCGCCGTCCCCATGAAGGTGTCGAAGGTGAAGTGGTGGAGGTGCAGCACCGTCGCCGTGGGATAGCGTAACACGAGCGCCCCCTCCTCGAGGGAGACGGTGAGGTCCCCATACATCTCGTTGCGGTAGGTGCCCGCGTACTCGGCCAGCGGGCGCGACGGCCGGGAGTCCTGGACGCGCTGCGCCATCCGCGTGCGCATGCGTTCGGCGGCCGCCTGCTCGGCGCGCTTCGTCTGCGCCAGCGCAATGGCACTCCAGTCGCGCGTCGGCCCTCCCAGGAAGGCGTCGAGGATGCGGTTCCCCAGGGCGGTGTACAGGGCGTTGTGCCCGGACACGTTGGTGAGGACCACGATCCCCAGCTTGCGCTCGGGAACCATCGCCACGAACGAGAGCATCCCGTCGATCCCCCCCGTGTGCTGCAGGACCTTCACGCCGTGCAGGTCGGACAGGCCGATGCCGAGAGCGTAGAGCGAGAAGTGGCGGGTGGGGTTGAGAGTGTCGTTGACGATGCGCGTGGCGATCGTGTGCGGCGACGTGATGTCGGCGAGCGTGGCAGGCTTGAGGAGGGTGCGCCCCCCGTAGCTCCCGCCGGCGAGGATGAAGCGCATCCACCGCGCCATGTCCTGCACGTTCGAGTTGATCGACCCTGCGGGCGCGACGTTGTCGATGTCGCGGTACGGGATCGGGGAGGGACGCGCCTGGTCCCCCTCCAGCGAATGCGGCGACGCCAGGTTGGAGGCGGTCGCGAGCGACTTGGCGCTCGTGCTGGACGCGGTCATCCCCAGCGGCTCGAAGATGCGTTCGCGCACGACGTCGTCCCAGCTCCTGCCGGCGGCCGCGGCGATGGCCTGTCCCGCGGTCAGGAACATGATGTTCTGGTAGCCGAACTCGGAGCGGAACGACGTGTTCGGGACCAGGTAGCGCACGCGCCGGATGATTTCATCGCGCGAGAAGGGCGTCCCGTACCAGAGGGCGTCGCCCCGCCGCCCCAGCCCGCTCCGGTGCGACATGGCGTCGCGGAGCGTGAACTCGCGCGTGACCCATGGATCGTGGAGCTGGAACCATGGGAGGAAGCGCGTGACCTTGTCGTCGAGCGAGAGCTTGCCGTCGTCGGCGAGCATGCCGGCGGCGACGGCGGTGAAGAACTTGGTGTTGGAGCCAATGGCGAAGAGCGTGCGGTCGTCGACCGCGTCGGGCTTCCCCACCGCGCGCACACCGAACCCCTTGGCATAGACGAGCGAGTCGTCCTTCACGATCCCGACGGCGACGCCGGCGCCGTTCCACTCGGCCAGTGCCCTTGGGATGTAGCGATCGAGGTCGGCGAGGATGGCGCGCGTGCTGGCCGGCTGCGCGGCGGCGGGGAGGGTGAGCGCGGCGCTGGCGATGATGGCCAGTGTCGCGGCGCGACGCCTGAGGGCGGGGACGGAGGAAGTCATGAGCGGGGGGCGCGTGTTGGAGACACTTTAGTATACAATTTTCCTCGCGCGCCGGCTCGCCGCTGCCGGACGGGGGGGCGACTTCGCGCCTCGGCTCGCCGTCCCCACCACGGGGGCACCTTAGACGCAGCCGGTCCCGCGCGGTACCTTGGCCACGCTGCGTGCCCGTGCCCACGCCCCGCTTTCCTTCCCCACGGTCCATGCCCGACATCAACCCCCGCGCCAGCGAGCACGCCGCCATCCGCGAGGGAGTGCGCGCCGCCTGCGCCCCGTTCGACGGCGCCTACTGGCAGCGCGTCGAGCGAGAGAGGGGTTATCCCGAGGCGTTCGTTCGCGCGCTCACGGAGGCCGGATGGCTCGCCGCCCTCATTCCCGCCGAGTACGGCGGGGGCGGCCTCTCACTCACCGAGGCCTCGGTGATCCTCGAGGAGATCAACCGCTCGGGGGCCAACGCCGGGGCCTGTCACGCGCAGATGTACACCATGGGGACGCTACTCCGGCACGGTTCGACCGAGCAGAAGGGGCGCTACCTCCCGGCCATCGCCGCCGGAGAGCTACGGCTGCAATCCTTCGCCGTCACCGAGCCGGCCACGGGGACCGACACCACGCGCACACGCACCACGGCGGCGCGTCGTGGCGACCGCTACGTCGTGAATGGGCAGAAGGTCTGGATCTCGCGCGTGCAGCACTCCGACCTCATGCTCCTCCTGGCCCGCACCACGCCGCTGGAGCAGGTCGCCAAGCGCACGCTCGGCCTCTCGGTCTTCCTCGTCGATCTCCGCGGCGCCGAGTCGCGCGGGCTGCGCGTGCGTCCCATCGACAACATGGTGAACCACGAGACCAACGAGCTCTTCTTCGACGACTTCGAGGTCCCGGCGGAGAACCTCATCGGCGAGGAGGGGATGGGGTTCCGCTACATCCTGGACGGGATGAACGCCGAGCGGATCCTGATCGCCGCCGAGTGCATCGGCGACGGCTTCTGGTTCGTCGACCGCGCCCGTCGTTATGCATCGGAGCGCACCGTCTTCGACCGCCCCATCGGGCAGAACCAGGGGGTGCAGTTCCCCATTGCGCAGGCGTACGCCGGCGTGCGGGCAGCCGACCTGATGCGGTACGAGGCGGCATCACTGTTCGACGCCGAGCGCCCGTGCGGCGCCGAGGCCAACATGGCCAAGTACCTCGCGGCCGAGGCGTCGTGGGCGGCCGCCAACACCTGCCTGCAGGTTCACGGCGGCTTCGGCTTCGCCGCCGAGTACGACGTGGAGCGCAAGTTCCGCGAGACGCGGCTCTACCAGGTGGCACCGGTTTCCACCAACCTCATCCTGTCGTACATCGGCGAGCACCTGCTCGGGATGCCTCGTTCCTTCTGAGACCGTCATGCACACTCGAATCGCGCGCCTGTCGCGCAGCATGCTCTTCGTTCCGGCCTCGCGACCGGACATGATCGCCAAGGCGACGCGGAGCGAGGCCGACGCCGTGTGCATCGACCTCGAGGACGCCGTTGCCGCTGACGAGAAGGAGCGGAGCCGCGCCCTGGTGATGCAGGCGCTCGGCACGCTCGACTTCGCGGGGCGCACGCGCATCGTGCGGGTCAACGCGCTCGACACGAAGTGGACGTATCGCGACGTGATCGAGGTGGTGGAGGCGGCCGGGCGGAGCGTCGACCTCGTGATGCTCCCCAAGGCGCGTGGCGCCGCCGACGTCCAGTTCATCGACCAGTTGCTCACCCAGGTCGAGGCGCGCACCGGCATCCCGCACCGCATCGGGATCGAGGCGCAGATCGAAACGGCCTCGGGCTTCGCCAACCTGCGCGAGATCGCGGCGGCGTCGCCGCGCCTCGAGGCGCTCATCTTCGGGATGGGCGACTACGCGGCGAGCATGCACATGCCGCTGGCCAGCATCGGCGCCGAGGATGCGCACGACGCCGCGTACGGCGCCCACCGCTGGCACGCCGTGATGCACGCCATCGTGGCCCATGCCCGCGCCAACGGGCTGCGCTGCATGGATGGGCCATACGCCAACTACAAGGATGCCGCCGGGCTGGCCAGGGCGTGCGCCACAGCCCGTGCCTTGGGGTTCGACGGCAAGCAGTGCATCCACCCGTCGCAACTGGCCACCGTCAACGCCGCCTTCGCCCCCTCGGCCGAGGAAATCGCGTGGGCTCGGCGCGTGATCGAGACGTACGAGGCGGCGGTGGCCGAGGGGCGCGGCGCGGTGGGGAGCGACGGGATGATGATCGACGCCGCCAACATCCGCATGGCCCGCAGCACGCTGCGCGTGGCCGGACAGCTGCAACCCGGAGGACCCGAGGCATGAGCAACGAGTCAGGACGCTGTTACGAGGACTTCACGGTCGGGCTGGTGATGCGCCACCCGGTGGGGCGCACCGTCACCACCGCCGACAACATCTGGTTCTCGCTCCTGAGCAACAACTCCAACCCCATCCACTTCGACCGCCACTACTCGGCGCAGACCGAGTTCGGCCGGCCGCTGGTGAACTCGACGTTCACGCTGGCGCTGGTGGTGGGGCTGTCGGTGAGCGACATCTCGCGGCACGCCATCAACCTGGGGTGGAGCGAGGTCACGCTCCCGGCGCCGGTGTTCGAGGGGGACACCATTTATGCCGAGTCCGAGGTACTGTCGATGCGCGAGTCCAGGTCGCGCCCGGCCATGGGGATCGTGGAGGTGCGGTCACGCGGCTACACGCAGGATGGGACGGTGGTGATCGAGTTCCGGCGGACGGTGATGGTGTACAAGCGGGGGCACATCCCCGAGCGGCCCAACCCGGTCGCCAGGGGGTAGGGCGCCCGCGCCTGCGCCGCCAGCTGCATGGCGCGGTGCGATTCGGCGCCTGCCGGCGAGGCGCTACGGCGCGTCGCAGCTCCTCTCGCAGAGGTACATCTGCGTCGCGCGACCTGGCGTTGCACGCACTCGCGCCACTCTACCGCGCATCGCTCCCGATCTCGCGCACCAGCGCGCTCCACGCCTCGCGCCCGCGCCGGATGTAGAGGTGGACCGGGGCGTTGATGCGTAGCCAGTGGCCGCCGCCGCGCTCGGTGAGCATCGACGGTCCGGGGTGGAGGAAGAGCCCCGTCGCGTCCACCGTATCGAGGGCGGCGACCGCCGAGAGGTCGCCCACCTCACGCACGCGCGCCCGGCCGCCGAGGAGGGCGTCGTCGTAGTTCATCGCGATGTCGGCCCGCATCGGCTCCTTGCCCGGAAGGACGACGCTGGCGCCGGTTACGAGGATATCGACCGCCGGGCCGTCATTGGTGGGGAGGGATTCGTACGCCTCGGGGTCGGCGGCGCGATAGCCGCCGGTGGCGATTGCCTCGAGCGCGGTGAGGATCGCGATGACGTTGGTGCGGCGCAGGCGCTGCTTCTCCGGATCGTTTGGGAGGGCGCCGCTCTCGATGAGGACCGTGCTCGTCCCCCACTGCTGGATCAGGTCGCCGAAGGCGCGGGGGTTGAAGGCGTCGTCGTACTTGGCGATGCGCCCGGGGATGTCGCGCTCGAGGACGGTGCGTATCCGCGCCGCGACCAGGCGGGCGGTGGCGCGCACCGGACCATACGATTTCTCGGCATCGGCCGCCGGGGCCAGGAGGGCGATCCCCACCTGGCGCCCGTTCGGGCCGCCTAACGTGCGGGCGTTCTGGTCGTGCAGGTTGAAGCCGAAGGCGGGGGCGATGGAGTCGCGCAGCGCCTTGAGGGCGCGCGCCTCGGGGGTCGAGAGGCGCCGCGCGTCGCGGTTGACGTCGACGCCGAGGGCGTTCTGCCGCTGGAAGAGCTCGGCGCCGTCGGGGTTGAGCATCGGGACCATGACGACCGTGAGGCGCTCGGCGATGAGGTCGCGCAGCGGATCGCGCTCGGCGCCCGCGCGCGAGAGCCAGCTGAGGATGTCGGCCAGCGACATCGTGGCCGTGGACTCGTCGCCGTGCATCTGCGACCAGAGGAGGACCGTCGTGGGGCCGCGGCCGAAGGTGATGGCGCGGATCGGTCGCCCCTGGATGGAGGCGCCGATCGGGGTCACGCGGAAGGCGCTGGATCGGACGATCGGGTCGAGCGCCGCCCAGAGCTCGGCATGGGTGAAGCGGCGCGAGGTGATGGCGGCGACTTGGTGGCGCTCGGCGACCTGACGGCCGGTCTCGAGGCAGCAGTCCGCCGAGGGGGTGGGGGTGGGGGT